>NZ_JBFRDL010000010.1:0-110779 GCF_052113525.1 Rhodococcus sp. TAF43 | reverse complement strand
CAACGGCGGCACTCGCAGCTCGATTATGTGTCGCCGATCGAGTACGAACTATGCTTCGAGAACCCGTCCATCCCCGCCTGATCTTCACACTGCCGGGGGTAACGAACCTTGGGGCAGGTCAACGAGTCAACCGAAGTGGGGGCAGTCCCATACACCCCTACGAACTCCTCGGCGGCCCTTGAACCCCACACGTGACCTGCCGTCCGCCTAGGTCCACCCACAAGAAGGCCCCACACCCGAAACCTGGGGGTGAGGGCGGTGCGCCGCGTCGATCAGGTTCGCTCGGCGCGATCCCGCCTGAACACCAGTGCCGACACCGCAGCAAGTGACACCAAGCACGATCAACATCAGTGCCGCCCAGTCCACAACCACCTCCGAATACGACGACGATCCACCGGTCATTCCCGTCGTGCACCGCGCCACCGGCAAAAACACCACGCGACGAGCCTCGAAATACGCCCCCGGAACGAACGACGGCTCGCTGCCCCCGCATAACATCCCCGGCGACGACACCGCAAAGGCCAACGCACACAACGCAGCCCCCACCAACACACCAACACCCGCCCGACCCCAACGCACACACCCACACTACGGGCCCCTCCCACACCGGGACGATTCGTCCGCCCAGCTCAAGACAGCAAACAGCCCCCACCCCCGGTCCTGTTGCAGGGACCGATCTGTACCGAGCGAACACGATTCACGACGTACTCGACATATCAACGACGACGTCGGTCGGATCCGGCAGCCAGCACAGAGACTGCCGGCGGAACATTGTTCGCCCGGCGCTTGTTACGGTGACGGTCGGGAGTGGACGAGGGGAACGCATGCAGCAACCGACTTGGCGGGGAATGACTTTCACGGAGATCATCCGAACCTGGATCCGCTAGATCGTCGGATGCGCAAAGCGCTCGCACTGCTCGGCATCGCCGTCTATATCGGTGCGTTCTTCCTCAACACCCCCATCGAATGGCGAGGAGCGGGACGCCGGAGAGTGGATCGGGTGAGCCTGCCAGGTGCCCGGCGGGGCCGTTGCAGTCGCTGCGTGGGCGGCGCGGGCCAGTCACTCATCGGTTCCTATACCTCGGCAGACCGATGCTCTTGTGCCTGCTGGACGGCGGCACGCAGGTGGGCGCGGCGCCGAAGGAAGTAGGCAACTGCCGCGCCCAGGATGACCAGGCCGGGACCAGAGTGCACGGCGAGGACGCCCAGCAGGTGTGGGCCGCCCCAGTCCTGCGCATAGCTCTCAGGATCGGAGTAGTCGATGATGAAGAACTCAGCGATTCCGCGAGCAATCAGGTAAATCGCCAGGAGTCCACCGACAAGCATCGCGGCCGCTCTGAGGACCCAGCGCCGGCACCTCGGCGAGACCACACACACCACTGAGCAGACCACAAGCGCGAGAAGGACGCAGATGACGGCGATGAGCACGAGCTCAGTCCTTCCCAATCGGCTTGCGGTGACGGCGATAGGCGAGGACCAGCAGCCCGGCCCAGGGAGCGAGGGTGGCCGACAGCGCCAGCGCTCGGCGCGGTGTAGTGGGGGCCCACAGGATGTTGTCCGTCAGTCCGGCCTGCCGCGCGAGGTGGGTGACACTGGCGGACATCACGATCGCCACGATGACCAGCACCAGTGTCAAGCGTGCCCGCACCTGCTGGGTGGCGGCGTGGGTGACCACGTCGATCAGGGCGCGCAGGGTGAGGTCGGTGTCGTCGAGGAGTGCGCGGAACTCTTCGCCGTAGCGCTCGCGCCACGGCTTCGGGTGCAGTGCCACGAGCAGATCCCTCATGCCCATCCCAGCCGCCTCCCTCCGGTGCTCACTACGCGCGACCAACTCTCCAGGTGCGCCGCCAGCGCCTCCCGCCCGGCCGGGGTGATCTCGTACGGGCGCCGGCGATCTTCGCTGGGCAGTGCGACGATCAGCCCGCGGTCGACGAGCTTGCTCAACGAGCCGTACAGCGTGCCCGGACCCAGTTGCATCCCGGTCTGCTCCTTCACGTCGGCAGTGATGGCGTAGCCGTGTTTTGGCCCATTGCTGAGTGCGAGCAGCACCAGAGCACCCGGTTCGCCGAACCGCGCCAGACCCTCCCGATTACGTCTTTGCTTCGTCATGCGATGCATCGTATGACGTAATAGAGCACCTGCGAAGGGCGCAACGGAGAATTGGCGGCGCCACCCCAGATCGGTGTTCTCAGAAATGAGTAGTTATGAGAGAAGATGACGGACCGTATCTCTATCTATGCAGTTAGGACATGAGCGTTAGGTTGCGAAAGACCCCGGCGACGCTCGCCGTGCTCGCTGAACTGTAGAGCGCCGTAGGTCCGATATGGGGATTGCAGCTAGTGCGCGGGACGGGACGAACTGCAGGAAGCGCGTATCCGATCCTCGCCCGCCTCGAGGAGGCGGGATGGGTGGAGTCCGAACAATCGCCAACTACCGTGACGACCTCGGAACCGAACTTTCGCCAAAGCAGTTGTCAGTGCGCAGGTCAGAAGCCTCCGAGATGACAACCAGTTTGGCGATTCAGACGTGCAGCCCATGCGGCTCCCCGCCGCCCCCGCCCGACCGGGCGCACTCTGCTTACTCGGCGGGCATTGCGACGTAACTGCCCGGCCCGTTGTCGAGAAGTCGACCACGAGTCTGCACCCTCTCGTCTCAGAGTGTGCATCCGTAGATCCGCACCCCATATGGCGGCGCGTCGGCCGCGGTGAATCCGGCGTAGCCCGCGGCCTGTTCGGCATCCCCATGACAACCCGGCCGGGCGTGACGTCCGGCTTCAGAAGTCCTCGTCGAGAAGGTCGCGTTCCGCTCTGCGCCGGCGCTTGCGCCGCACCGACCAGGCAGCCGCGACCAGACCGCCGGCGGCGCCGACCACGACACCGAACCAGGTGCCGATCTCGGTGGCGAGCAGCAGTTCCGAGACGACCCCGAGCGCGCCGATCAGGTACACGACAGCGGCGAGGAAAACCCTTGGACGCAACCAGTTCTCGGTCGCGCCAGGGTCGACGTAGTGCCGCCGGGCATACGTCATCGTGACAGCGGAACCGAACAGCCACGTGATCAGCAGGCCGAGCGCAATCCAGGCCCCGGTCCGTCCCGCCGCCCACGGCAGAACAGCAGAGGTGAGGAGCGCCACCCAGTAAAAGAACTGGAACCCGACCGCGGACGCCTCGTTCCACACGTCCCGTTGCCGCTCGTCGGCGTAGAAATCGTCGTCGAGATCACCGACGAATCTCAAGGCCTTGACCAACCTGCTCATTCCGACTCCTCGCGTAGGGGAAACAGCACCTCGACACTCGAGTCGAGCGCCCGCGCCAACCGCAGGGCCAGATACACACTGGGGGCGTAATCGCCCCGCTCGATGGACACGACACTCTGCCGACTGACTCCGACGAGGGCGGCCACCTGKGCTTGAGTGAAACCGGCAAGTCGCCTGTGCTCTCGTACCTGGTTCGCGCCAGCATGTCCACGCATGACGGCAAGTAAAGCCGCCTTGACACCACTAGTCAAGTTAACTTGTCTTTTCGGGATCGATGCCACCAGTATCCCCACCAGGATTGGCTTCGCCGACAAACCCGTCCCGAGTGCACATCACGGATGCGGATCGTCGCGGTGCGGGGATGGATGACCGCAGCCGTGCGTCGCGTAATCGGTCGACTCTGCGACACGGACGGTGAGACACTTTGCCGGCACCAGCCCGCCGTTCCTTCCGCGGTTGGCCGTTGACGCCGGTCCGGTGATAGTGGCATCTTCGGTCAGTTCCGCCCGCCCGGTTGGCCGTGACGACGCTGCGACAACTCTCTGATCAGTCTGTCTGCCTCATATCCGGCTGCTCTCCGCGACGAACGCATGGAATGCCGCGCGGCTGCCGCCTAGGCGAGGGTCGGTCGCGAACAGCACGCGCAGTGCGCCGGCCCAGATCAGTGCGGCACCGAGCATGTGCACGACCACGAGGGCCTCGGCAGCAACACCGACGGATTGGAGCACACCCACGAACCCCTGCGCGAGCAACAGTGCAATGAACACGCCGGCGCGGGCGGCGACCGAGTCGGCACCGGAACGGCGCGCGATCAGCAGCGATGAGACCGCGACAGCAAACGTGACCACCGCGGCCACCGCGTGAATGATCACCATGGTCGTCCAGTCGAACGGCATCCGATGTACATCCGATGAATCACCGGCATGGACGCCCGATCCGGTCACCGCTGTACCGATCACCACCAGCACTGCGGTCGCGGCGACCAACCACCGTGCCCGCACTGCCAGCGCCGGATCGGCGGTCGCAGTAGCGGTGGATCTGTCCAGCCGCCCGACCAGCTCGAACGTATACACAGCCGCCGTCAGCAAGAGCATTGCGGCAAGGAGGTGCGCCGCAACAACAAACGGGCTCAATCGGGCGAGCACCGTCACGCCGCCGACGAGCGCGTTGAGCACGATGATCCAGAACTGCAGCCACGCCGCCCGCAGTACCGCGCGATCAGGCTCCCGCTGACAGCGCGCAACGATGATCAACGCACCCACCGCGACGCACAGCACCACCGTCAGCAGCCGATTGCCGAACTCGATGGCACCGTGGATCCCCATCTCGGGCGTGGGCGCCAATCCTTCCCCGGTGCAGGACGGCCATGTCGGACAGCCCAAACCGGAGCCGGTCACGCGGACCACACCACCAGTGACGATGATCAACACACTCGTCACAACCGTCGCGGTCGCGGCGACCCGAAGACTCCCCCACCCGAACGACACGCGACGTGCAAGCCACGACAACGGCGTCACCACAACCCCCTCGTATTGCTGGCGATACCGGACCACCGTACCGAGCAGACCTCAGCCTGCTTCGCGGCCGCCACCACCGATGACATCGCGCGGATAGAGGCAAGCTGTACATCAGCCCGATCAAGAACTGCTCCGCCGGGCGGACATGCGTCGGCATTAGCCTGATCTCATGGGGTCGGGGAAGATGCGGGTAGCGGTGCGGTGCATCCCTTTCGCGATCCTTCTCGCCACCATCGCTGCGCTTGTCTACTTCAGCTGGGAGCCTCCGGCCGCTCCGAAGCCGGCCGAAATCACCTGGCGCTCCCCGCTGCCGAGTTGCGGTGATGCGGCGCCTCGCCCAAGAGCTGAGCCGCAGGAGCCACTCACCCCGTCGGTGATCGGCTGCCTGTCGGACGGTCGAGAACGCGACAGCGGCGAGTTCGCGTTCACCCTCTATACGACAGAGGGCGACCCCATCGTGTACCATCTGCGCACCGTGCCCGGAACGAATGACGTTGAAGTGCTGGTCGACTCGTCGCAGGACCAGTTCGGAGGTGGCCCGGCTGGCGCAGAATCTCCTGCACAATCGCCGAACTCTCGCCTGACCTGCTCCGCGACTGCATGGCGAGCTACTGAGTCCCGGCACTCACTGATCAGTGCTCCTTCGGCTCTTCTGCGGACCGAGGTACTGATACAGGGTGGTGCGTCCGACGCCGAGGATCTCGGCGACCTCAGTCTGGGACATGCCGTTCTCGCACATCCTGCGGGCCTGCTTGATCCGACTGTCGGTCATCTTCCGGGGGCGGCCGCCGACCTTGCCCCGGGCACGGGCCGCAGCGAGGCCGGCGTAGGCGCGTTCACGAATGAGGTCCCGCTCGATTATGTGGACAGATCGTCCTGCGACGTTGTTCTCGCGACGCGCCGCTGGAGCTATTGAAGCTCCGGTCCCTGTCGGCAACCGGAGGCGGACTAAGCTGCTGGGCGATGCCTGTCACTGTGCCGCGCGATCTTCCCGCCAGGGCCACCCTGGAGGCGGAGCGAATCTTTGTCATGTCCGACGAGCGGGCTGGACATCAGGATATTCGCCCTATCCGGATCGCCATCTTGAATCTGATGCCGATGAAGGTCAGCACCGAGACGCAGCTGCTGCGGTTGCTCAGCAATAATCCGCTGCAGATCGAGATCACCCTGCTGCACATGGCCAGCCATGTCTCGCGTACCACCTCTGCAGAGCATCTCGAATCGTTCTACTCAACTTTCGATGACGTGGCCCATATGCACTTCGACGGCCTCATCATCACCGGGGCGCCGATCGAGAAACTCGACTTCGAGGACGTCGACTACTGGCCGGAGATGACCAAGATCCTTGACTGGGCCCGCAGCGCCGTGCAGTCGACTCTGCACGTCTGCTGGGGTGCGCAGGCGGCCCTCTACCACCACTACGGTGTCCGCAAACACGAAGTCCCACAGAAAATCTCCGGTGTATTCTCCCATCGGATCACTGGCGCGCGGTCGCCGATCGTCACCGGGTTCGACGACGAGTTCCTAGCGCCGCACTCACGGCACACCGATGTCTACGCCGCCGACATCGAGGCCACCGGTGAGGTCGACGTGTTGGCGGTGAGCGAGGAGGCCGGGGTCTACTTGGCAGCCACCGCGGACGGCCGCCAGATCTTCGTGACCGGTCACCCGGAATATGATGCGGACACCTTGGCACGTGAATACCGCCGCGACAGCGAGCAAGGACTGCCGGTCCCAGCTCCGGCGCACTACTTCCCCGGCGACGATCCCACCGCCATCCCGCTCAACCGATGGCGCGGCCACGGGCACCTGCTGTACTCCAACTGGCTAAACTACTGCGTCTACCAGGAGACACCGTTCATTCCAGGCGAGGTCTGACCGGCTGAGCCAGTTCCCTCAACAATTCCGATATGCGCGTGGCTATCCGCCGGTGGCGTTCGGCTTCACGGTCCCAGCCTCGCCCTTGGGCGTCGGCGATGAGCTGGTGCTCGATCGCGAACAACCCACTTGCTTCCAGTCGAGGCAGATTGAGGAAGTGTCCAGATAACAACGAACCTGGCGAGCGCTCCGAAGATGGAGAAGATGAGCTTCCCGCCGGCAGTGGTGGTGTCGATCGCTGCGGTCAGCGATCAGAAGCCGACGCCCTTCTCCTCGAGGTTGGTGATCGTCTGCCGCAGGTGCGGCAGGTTCCGGCCCAGTCGGTCGAGTCGCCACACAACGAGAGTGTCGCCGAACCCTCCGAGGGCCCGTACTGCTGGAACTGTCGACCGAAACAGCAGCTGACGTGCTCGATCTGCGGCCGTCTAGGGCCGGCCGAGATCTCACGCCTCACCGGCGAGCCCTGGTGCGCGGCATGGCAGCAACGCTGGGCCCGCTGCGTGTGGATGCGACGAAGACCTGGTGCGCCTCGAACGCTGGATCACCGATACCGTCGACGATGTCGCCGATCCGGAAAACCGGAAGCCGGTGCGCCACTATGCAACCTGGCACCTCATGCGGCGACTACGCGCACGAAACCGCGGCAGCCCGGTGACCTACGGGCAGTTCACCGGCATTCGGCAACGTTTGCGCGGGGCGATCGCCATTCTCGACTGGCTCGCCGACCAACAGCTGAGCCTGGCCACCTGCACCCAAGCCGACATCGACCGATGGCTCACCGACTCGAACGCCCGCTACCGCACCGATGGCAGTGGATTCCTGCGCTGGGCCACCACAAACAAGCTGGTGAACACCTCGCTCGTCGGAGTCGGCCGCGGCTGGCAGGGACCGGCCGAACTCATCGCCGGCGAGGATCGATGGGCCACCGCCCGCCGCCTCCTGCACGACCAGACCCTCAAGCCCGAGGGCAGAGTGGCCGGACTGCTGGTCCTGCTCTACGCGCAACGCGCCTCGACGATCGCCGGACTGACCACCGACCACGTCACCACCGGAACGAACGGGGTCCGACTGCGCCTGGGATCCAGCCCCCGTCGAGCTGCCCGAACCACTGTCCACCCTCGTCAAGTCACTGGTCGACACCCGATCCGGGCACGCGGCCATCGGCGAACGCCGAAACTCACCGTGGCTGTTCACCGGCGGACCGATCAGCACCGCCCAAATGGGCAAACGGCTACGTTCATTCGGAATCCGACCCAACCCCGGCCCGCTCGGCCGCCCTGTTCGCCCTCGCCGCCGAGGTCGGCCGCCGCCCGCGACCGACTCGGTGACGGAACGTCTTAGCCTGGAACCTCTGCTTCGACTTCGATTTCCACTTTCCATCGCGGGTCGAGCAGCCCGGCGACGACGACCATTGTCGCCGCCGGACGCACGGCACCGAACAATTCGCCGTGCACGACACCGACCTGCTCGCTGGCGGCGAGGTCGGTGACGAACATGCGAGTGCGGAGTACATCGCTCAGTCCGACGCCGGCTTCGTTCAGCGCCCGACCGATGATCTCGAAGCAGCGGCGGGCCTGGGCACCGGCATCGTCCGGGCACGATCGGTCGGGCCACACGGGCCCGGTGCCGGACACCAGAACGCGCGACCCAGAGCGGATCGCGCGGGAGAAGCCGATCGTCTCCTCGAATGGTGAACCGGAGCTGATCCGTGTCCGCCGGTCACCCACAGGTTGAGAGTACGTTTCCGACCGCGAGGCGAGTTCGAGGTGTTCGAGGTGTTCGAGGTCGAGGAACGCGTCGATCATCACGGAATACACCCTGGCCACCACCTCAGGGGCAGCTCCTTGTGTGACTGCTTGGGCGTGTAGACGGTTCATCATCTCGGCGCGCCAATCGACTGCCAGTGCCTGCCCGGGACGAATCCTGTAGGGAGCAGCACGTCGGACGTGCCGTTGACGTTGGGCGAGTAGCGCAACGATCTGGTCGTCGAGCGCGTCGATATCGTGACGGATGTCCTCCAAAGACACTGTGGTCCTAACTCTCTCGATAATGACGGGGTGAATGCAGCGTCCTTCGGTCGCCATGTAGGTGAGTCACTGCCGGACTTCGGATGGGGTACGACGGCACACCAACATGTGGTGTCCACCGCTCTGGAACTCGTAGTCGACCTTGACGACTCGGCCTGCAATGCTTCGGGCCCTCAGGTCGGCGAGCAGATCGGCGAGTCGCGGATAGGGTTTCGACGATCCCACGGCCACCAGCGGGAAGATTCGTAGCTCGCCGCGGGTGACTCGCATAAGCTCAGTGATCGCGCTGACGTGGAAGGTGTGATCGAGTCCGTCGGAATAGCTGAACAGCAGGTGGGAGCTGAGCACCAGATCGAAGCTGGCATCTGCGAACGGCAACGAGGGCAGCCGCCCGGCGACGTAGTGGTGCGGGTGTTGGCGAATATGGGCAGCGAATTGCTGGGCGGCTTGTTGCCGGGCGCGCTGGTGTTCGTCGGGGTCAGCGAAGAACGTCCACTCGTACTGCTCCGGATGTGCGCGGACGTATCGGTTGCCGCGATCCGTCTCGGTCGCTGCAATGATGGCGAGGTCGTCGGCTCCGCGCCCGAAATAGGCCACGTCGCAAGCGGTCACATCGCCGCCGAGACCGCTCACCTGGCTGGTGAACCCGGCGGCACCGCCGGGGCAGTCCAGGATCCGCAGCGCAAGGTCGCCGTCGGTGAGGTTGAACATGGCTCGGTATTCGTCGAACGAGCGGGAACTGATCAGCATCTCGCCGATGCCGGTGGTGCGAACAGGATCGTCGTTGAAGGTCACAGGGTGGTCCTCTCGATACGAGGCCACCTCAGCGCATCAACCGGGATGAATGCCCGTCATACAGGCGAGGATCGTCGGCCGCACGAGAGGCGGCCGGAAAACACAGTTCAAGGCCGCTGGGAAAGCGGCCACCAGAGCTGCGCGAAGGTCATCACCGGCCAATTAGAGCACATTGATCACCGGTCATGGGGATGGGTCGGGACAGCAACGTGTCGTGATTACCCACTGCCACGTCGAACGGTTCGCAGCAGCGAGCTGCTAACCCGAGCGAATGTGAGTCGGGCATCGAAGATCGATTGTTCTTCGGCAAAATCGGCCGATAATCATTGCCCCGATGTCTCGACGAACCAGTACCGACCCCTATTCGACCTCACCAGTCCGGAACCCCAAGACCCGCTACCGGCCGCATCAGGCGCCGAGTACGCCGACTACCGAGGTGTGGTGACGTCGCGGCTCCAGGTCGCTGGCGCCTTGACATTGGATGGACCTCCGCCATGCGACAGCACATCGAGCAGATGCCAGCGCCTCGTCGTCAACGCTCACCAGACGGCCACCGCTGATCCGGCAGTGGCCACGCTCGAACATCCCGCCCCGCCGCGAAAAACATCGCGCGCCTGCCCGAGCTGCGGGCACGAGCCCGCTACCCGATTGGAAGCGGCTCACCAGCGCGCCGACCTGGCCGTTTCCTGGCTGTATCTCGACTCGGAGGTCCCCGGCGTGATCATCGCCCGACATCATTGCCGCAGTTGCCAACCCGAAGAACCCGCCGTCGACGTCGCCTGCACCGTCTGCGGCGACGGACCCATCCTCGTGGGAGAACTCGCCATCGGTGCCGCTACCAATAGCGCACCGCTCGAACCGGTCCAGCGTTGGCTGACCGAACAGGGGTGGCAAATGGAACCGACGCTGTTGTGCCCCGACCACGCCTGATCGGGCACATCCCGGCTGCCGGAAACGTCCGAGCAGTGCGCCCAGTCTCACGAGATGACCTAGGGATCTCTCCGCCACGACGGGAAGGTGCAAGGTAGTCAAATGAATCCAGTTGCGGAAATGATCCTGGCGGGGCCGCGGGGTCGACGTTTTTGCCTTGAAATTGCCAAGGATCTGGACTCGGACATTTCAACCGCCGTCTTCCAACTCTCGCACGGCGTCGAAGTAGTGAGCGGTTCATCCGGGGGCCGGTTGATCCCGACCACTGAGGGCGGCACCGATCCCTTCCCTGTTTCGTCACTGGAGCAGCTCTCGGCCGCCGTTGTGTCTGTCGATCTCGCCGACCTCGACACCGGCCGGATTCAGGCGGCCTTGGAGCGGTCGGTGGATTCCGCCAGGTATTGGCAGGAGCCCGACGGTGCAGACGTGGTCGCGGGCCACCCGATCATCGGGGCTGCCCTCTCACGCCTCGCGGAACACCTCGCGTCGTCGTCGATCATGGCGTGGTTCGCGGAGCCTCGCCGGACCGAGCAGTGGGCTATCGTTTGGCGATCGGCCAACGCCTGGGCACCACTGCCGAAGGATCCGCAACGAACCCTCAGGCAGTGGGCGGCCGACGTGCGCACGGAGGAAGAACAGGCCGCGCGTGAACGCCCGCGCGATCCCCATGCCGATTGGACCGGAACCTGGTGGTCAATCCCGCTCGGACTCATCAAGACTGTCGGCCGCTTTCCTGCTGAGCTGAGCCTCGTGGAAGACGGGTTCGGGTGGCAGCAAGCGACAGCGATACCGGTCCGCGGGAGAGGCCGGACTTTCGAGGTCCGCTCGGAAGAGGAATGGATGCTGCTGTGCCGTTCCTTTCCACTCGAGGTCACCGCGTCCCGACGGCATGACTGGTTCCGCGCCACGGGCCGCGACGGCCGGTGGGTTATCCCCGATTGGGAGCGTGTCGCAAGTGAGTGGGACGCCGTGCACCTCACTCCTTTGTGCTATCTCCGCAGTGCGACGCGGGCCCTTCAGGTCGATACCGAGACTGCCTCGGTCATCGCCGGCTGGGACCCCGGCAGCACCATCTGGCTAACCGCTGTCGCATGCGAAGGGGACGGACCGCGGCAGGATTGGCACCTCGACAGCAACAGCGACACTTGGATTTTGACGCCATAGAAGCATCCTGTCGCCATTCGCTGCAGGGGTGGTCGGCCAACCCAATACGGCCCTCGAGCACTCATGCCCCGTCAACAGTGATGGTGGCGTTTCGCGGAGACTCAGATATACCGGTGTTCGGAGGGTTTCAATACCTGACTGTCCCATTTTCGCGCAAGTGCGAGAACAGGCTGTCGAGTTCCGGGCGGCGGCTCGCCCGGAACACCTTCGAGGACATACCGCAACCCTGACTCAAGGTCTTGGCCAACCGCCTTTGATGCCGAGCTCACGCAGCCGCCAAACATCCCGGCGGTACTCGGTGTCCCAACTACTCGCCTGACGCGACGTTCGGCGTCGCTCGCGCACCGTCCTCGGTAGCTGTTCGGGTACCAGCGGGCTTTGTGTGCTCACAGTCGTACCTCTCGGCCGGTGAACCAGCCCGCCTCCTCCAGCGCCTTGCGGGCGTCCTCGGCGCTCAGGTGCCCGTAGACGGCGCCGGTGGTGGTGGTGATGTCGGCGTGGCCGTGCAGCTTGGAGACCATCTCGATCGGCACACCGTCACGCAGCATCCGGGTGGCCGCGGTGTGGCGGCACCAATGCGGATCGAAGTCGATCCCGGTACGTCGGCGCAGCCGTTTGACCAGTTCGCAGACGGCCATGTAGGTCAGCGGGTGGCCATGCGGTCGGCCCACAGGTTCACGAAGACGTAGTCGGAGTCCAGATCGCCGTACTCCGAGTGAAGGTAGTCGGCACAGAGCCAGACCAGCTCCGCGCTGACCGGCACCGTCCGCGGGCTGCGTGGCTTGGAGCGGGCACCGTTGTCGTTGACCCGGCGCTGGACCGTGATCTGGGACTCGGGTGCGGCGACGTCCTCATGCCGCAGGCCCAGCGCCTCCCCGATCCGCATCCTGGTGTCGAACAGCACGGCGAAAAGGAACCGGTCCCGCAGATGGTCACAGGCTTCGAGGATGGTCTGCACCTCGGCGACGGTGAGCACGCGAGGGAGCTTGCGCGCTGCGTGCTCAACGCGATGGCCCGCCGCGGCTGCGAATATCCCTTGCTGATGTGGTGCAAGAACGGCTTCCAGCCCGAGCCCCGGCCTCCGGCCGGCTGCCACGTCCTCAGCAGCTCCCCGAGATCGATGCCGTGGCGCGCGGCCTCCTGGTAGAACGCGCTGAGCGCGGAGAGCTTCCGACTGACCGTCGCCTCGGTGCAGTGGTGCTCCACCGACGGCAGAACGGGACTGTCCCGTCGCGCAGCCGCGGCGGGCGGCGCAGCCAGGCGACGAACTCGACGACGTTCTCAATCGCACCTCACGCCAATCCAGGCCGCGGGCACCGAGGAACACGAACCAGTCCTTCAAATCATGGGCATAGGCCTTGACCGTGTTCGGAGACCGCTCGATCTGGGTCAAGTACGCCAGATACCGCTCGATCGGAGCCACCAAGGCACCGTCATCGCCCAGCGTCCACGACGCCACGCCGTCGACCGGGGAGACCACCCGTTGAACAAACATCACAGGTACCTCGTCACGACCACGTCGGCTTGCAGGAAGGGCGTCTAATACGCAACGGTGAAGTGGCGCAACCCCGAATCAGGATTCTCGATCTCATCCATGGCGGCAATGGCGAGGTCTTCGGCCGATATCCGTGATTCTCCGTTGACGTCGATGAGGATTCGGTTTGTTCCTCGGCGGTAGGCGCCTGTGCGTCTGCCGGGCCCGAAGAGCGCAGGCGGGCTCAGGTAGGCCCAGTCCGCGGGATGGGTGGCGCAGGCGCTGAACTGGTCAACGCTGGCCTGCGCAATGGCTCGCCACTGTCGCGGGACGAAGCGCGCGGTCGTCGATGACGAGTTGGTCGGCGTCGGGGCTTTTCAGTGGGCCGGCACCACCGATCACGACGACGCGACGGCCGAAGTAGGCGAAGCTCGGGGGCCAGATCACCCTCGACGGTATCCGCGCAGCGCAGTGGTACGCCCCGCTGGGCCTCGCGGACAGCCCGGTTGGCATGGCTGGCTACTCGGGTGGAGGCATGGCCACAGCGATGGCCGCGGCGATCGCCCCGACGTATGCGCCGGACCTCGAGCTGACCGGCAGCGCCTACGGCGGTGTCCCGATGAACATCAGCGATATGGCCAAGGGGCTCGGAGAGTCGGCCCATCCGGCATTCGGGTTGGCGATGGCCGCCGCGCTCGGTCTCGAACGCGAGTACCCGAACCGGATGCCGCTCACGAGCCAGCTCAACGAGACCRGGTGGCAGCTGCGCGACCAGATCGCGAACGCCTGCACCAACGAGATCCTGCTGTACGGCGCAGGCCGAAGCCTGGGTGACGTCGCCGATCCCGCCATCGGTAGTGCCCTACTCGACAGCCCGACAGTGCAGGCGGTCCTCGCCGACAACAGCGTCGAGAAGGTTCCCTCAGTGCCGAATGCGCCCGTGTACGAATGGCATTCCCCCACCGACGTACTAATCCCGGTCGATGCGATCACCAACACGATGCGCCGCTACTGCGCCGCCGGAGTGACAGTGCAGTCCGAACTGGTCCCGAGCCCTGACCATCTCTCGGCGGCCGTGATCGGTCTTCCCGGCGCCCTGGGCTTCCTCGAAGCGCGTTTCGCGGGCGCCGAACCCATGTCGAACTGCTGATCCATCCCTTCGGCCAGCGCGGCCCGGCACCGGCACGGTGCCGGGCCGCGAACGGGCAGGGTCGGAGACGTTCACCGATCGCCAACGACTCTGGTGCGCATGGACTGCCCCGTCGCTGGCGAACAGGAAGACCTTCGCCGAGTGCACGGTCAGGTCAGGGGACGATCACGTCTGTCGTGACCGGGATGCTCGGGTGGTCGGTCCGCATGGTGAGCCGAACTCGTCCCGGGCCAGTATCGACATTCACGTACATCGGGTGGGTGCTCGTGTTGGCCGCGGGTACGTAGCGACTGACTGTGCCGCTCTGACCGGTGTCGAGGTTCTGCCAATCGATGATCGCAGTCACGTCGCAAGCCAGGGTCGTCGACGCCCATTCGCCCAGTGGTGAGAAGCCCTGCGAAATACGCAGTTCGACGGAGTGGACAGCACCCGGCGCGGAGGAGTACTCCCACAGTGGGCCGTCGAACGCATTGCCGGATGCACTCAGCATGCCAGCGCAGATGCCGTTTCCAAGTGTCCACACCGGCGCCATTCCGACATCTGTCATCGCGCACGTTCGGGGTCCTACGTTCGACCACCCTAGTTGGCAAGGATCGGCGGCGCTGGCCACGCCTGGCGCCGCAACTACCATGGCGGCGCCCATGAGCCCGGCCGCCGCGGCTGAAGCAATTCGATGTGAAGTTCTCATTGCCGCAGCATCGCACGATATGCCGTACTCATCACGGCGGAGGCGCGCAGGGTGGATGCAGCGGCGCACCTCCAATCGACGGCAAGTCGGCGTCGTGAACACCCCGGTGTCCCATACGGTTTCCGCGGTTGACCTGGACGATTCTCATCGCCACTGGTCGGGACGAACCAGGTTCGTAGCGTGACGGGCCAGCCCGACACCTCAGCAGGAGAACCTCACCATGATCGACCACGCTCCCTCGCCTCGAAGCGAGGTTTGGAACGTTGACCCGCCCGGAATCCGGTTCACCGGGCTCCGCTGGAACGCAACCGATGCCGGCCAAGTAGTCGCTGGTCCAGGTCTCGCGCGCATCGTCAGCGACGAGATGCGCGTGCGGAACGCGGCCACCGCGCGATCGGCAACTGACGCCGTGGCGGGGGTGCTCTGATGGCCGGGCCCGTGAAGAAGAAGTCGAAAGACGGGATCGTGTCCCGGATCGTGTTCTTCGTGGTCGTGATCGATGTCCTCCTCGGTGTGATCCAGTACCTGACCGGTGGGATCAAGTTCGGTGAGGACGGCTGGTTCAGCAACTATCGCGACAAGGTGAGCGGCATCGTCGAAGACGGCAGCGGTCAGGTCGCCGACAAGATCGAATCAGTAACCGACGGGGTCGGCGGGCAGATCGGGGACCAGGTCCCCGACAAGTACCGCCCCACGGAGACGCCCGAGACGGGTGGTGGACG
The DNA here is from genome assembly GCF_052113525.1 of Rhodococcus sp. TAF43. Classification (NCBI taxonomy): domain Bacteria; kingdom Bacillati; phylum Actinomycetota; class Actinomycetes; order Mycobacteriales; family Nocardiaceae; genus Rhodococcus; species Rhodococcus sp. TAF43. The sequence goes on along the minus strand of NZ_JBFRDL010000010.1, from coordinate 95,178 downwards.
GTGAAGATCATCAAGTACGCCGTCATCGGCATCGTCGTCCTCGGCGTGTTCCGCGGCTACGTGAACTGGGCCGACACCGAAGGCGTCGACTCCTCGAATGTCATCAGGGTGTTCGAGACGTCGGTCAACACCATCGCCGACCTCACCTACCGATGGATCCCCGTGGTCATCAACACGGTTACGGGCGGCGGAAGCACCGACGGCGGACAAACACCCGCGGCCGATGCCGCAGCCCTGTTCGGAGGTGGTTCTGCATGGTGATGGGGCCAACGCACGCGATGTCAGGAGCTGCCGTCGGGTTTGCGGCCGCCGCGATCATGCCAACCGATTGGGGTGGACCGACGTCGCTCGCGGAGACACTCGCATGGGCCGGAGTGTGTGCCGGCGCAGCACTGCTCCCGGATCTCGACCATCCACAGTCGACGGTCGCGCGGTCATTCGGTGTGGCCTCCCAGATCGCATCGGAGGGCATCAATGCTGGCTCGTCGGCGTTCTACGGGTTGACCAGGACAGTGAAGGACGGTGCGCGCGACGGCGGCCATCGAACCCTCACGCACACACTCGGGTTCGCGATCCTTCTCGGCGTCGGTGTCTCCGCGCTGGTGGCCGCGTTCGGGAGGCCCGCGATCATCGGGACGCTGTTCTTCACGCTCGGGCTCGCGATCCGCGGGTTGGCCGGGAGCCACCGGATGGAGGCTCCCCTTCTTGCTAGGCGGCGTACCAGCAGCCGACGGTTGCGAAAGTTGGTTCAACACAACAGCAGAGCGAAAAGGGGAGCCTCGCTCGGGGCTGGTGCTCGGCCGGCCGACTCAGCGATGACCGATTCGACGATCTCCTGCACCGCATCGCCGTCGGGTCGTTCACCGTTCTCGGTCGCTTCGATGACGCGGTTTTCGATCTGGGTGAGCATCGTGACGTCGTCGACGCCGTTCTCGCGGGCTGCGCGCAGTGCCTTCTCGGCGACGTCGAGCTCGGTCGCGTCGACACCGGTCCGGGAGGCGACCTCGTGGTCGTCGATGGTGTTGATGGCGGTCACGGGTTTCCTCCTGGATGGCCGATGGTTGGGCGCACGGTATCCAGGAGGTCCTCCGGTAACGCTGCGACGCGTGCTTAGTGCGTGTACCGCCGCCTGAGTGCGCCGCGGGGAACGTAGGGCTTCGTTTCAGCGAAGCTGGTGATGACCGCGGTCAGCCAGGCGGCCACAGCGTCTGGTCCTGTCTCGACTCCCCAACCCTTGTCTTCGGGGGTCACGACCGCACAGCTGCACACCATCCCTTCCTCGAACTCGTCAGGGACGAATCCGTAGATGGTGCCGAATGGGTCGTATGACGTTTCGGCGTACATGAGGTGACCGGGTGTCGGGACCTGGATGATTCCGTCGGCGATCGCTCGCTCGAAGAGCTCAAACTCGACGGATTCACGCCATGGATCGATGCCGAACTCGTCAGCCCACAACCACTCGGTGTCGCGACTGTACGGAGCATGCGCCAGGTCGCCCGTCATCCAGCCTCGCGCCCAGTCTTCGACGCCGTCAGTCAGCGCGAACGTCCACGTTGGGCGCGAGTGGTACTGCCGCCGCGTGACGTCCCAGCGGTGCCGTCGATGAGCCTCGTACACCGCCGCGTGCGACTCAACGTCGGTTACTACAGCGACTGGTTCTGCGGCGACTGGTTCTGCCGCGCGTTGAGCAGCGCGTCGACGCCAGTATCGCAATCCGATTGCTACCAGCCGAATACACAGCCACAGGATCACCATCAAGACCAACAGCGATGCCATCGGCGCCACTCCCTCCCCTGGACCCGTCCACGTCCTCCACGGGCTGACGGGCCCGCCTGGGAATTGTCTCCCACACGCCATCTCCGCTCGCCCAGCCGCTGGCGTGGGCAGCTTGGGACTACCCCTGGCGCCCGGGCCGGGCTACGACGCCGCACGTTCCTGGCTGTGGACCCGGTACCCCGCCGACTCGAACTCACCTGCGACGGTGGGTCGAGCTCCCGGCGCGGCAGTGGAGTTGATGAGGGCGACCCAGTCGCCGTCATCGTCCAGGACGAGGCTGCCGTCCTCGTGGGCCGCCCACACGTCCACGAGGATCCCGAAGGGCGTGACTATCGCCGCACCGTACTCGTGCGCCTTTCCGTCGTCCCCGACGATCGGCGGATCGAGCCGGTACAGCCCCGTATCCGACGCGGTATCGACGACGACGGCGGTCGAGGTCAGCGTTGCGATACCCATGGTGGCCTCCTGGGGCGTTTCAGATGAGGTGAGTTCCCCGTCGTGAATGCATCCAACACTACGGACCGAATCGCATGAATGTTTCAGTGCTAGAACGTGTTACAACTTGCCTGACGCTGCGGATGGACTGATTCGCGGCGCCGTGGTGCGCTCCCCTTCCTGCCTGCAGGATTGTGGACAGCAGCGACGGCGACGAATGGGCACCCAGCAGCGGCCGCCAGCACCTCCCGAATGGCGTCACCTACGCGGTACTACGCAACGGTGTAGTGGGCCGCGCGGACCGGCTGCGGGTTGTCCCCGTATGCGCGGGAGAGCATCTCGTGCCGCCACGACGTGTCCGCCGGGATGTACACACCATCAGCGCGGGCCTGGTGCGCCGGGATCCCGAGACTGTCGACGAGCCGCTGCCGCTCGACGGGCGGAATGGTGCCGTCCCTGCCTCGCCGCGCCTTCGGCACGGTGATCCGCATGCCGCCGTCGCGATCCCGCAGCACCGAGTAGTGGTTGCGAGTCCGAGCGACCAGCGCCGCTCGGAGCCGGTACTGCACGTCCGCGGTGTCGTTCAGGTCCGTGGTGCGGTCAGAGTTCGCGTCGCCCATCCCCGCCCGCTCGAACGTCGTCGGCCACGCCACCCAGTTGCCCTCAGCATCCCGCGGCGGCTTCACCGATGGGGTGCTGATCGGATCCCCACTCCGCGCCTTCTCGAACAGCCCCTGCACGTGGTCACCCTGCCGCTGATTCCGGAGCTTCTGGATCCGCGAGTAGTTCATCCGCTCGAGCGGCACCTTCGATAGGTCGATCGCCGCGTCGGAGGTTCGCTCGCGACGGCGATCGGACAGCGAGACACCCGGCCGGAGCCCGGTATCGCCGGTGTAGGTGACGCCGTACGCGGTGGCCATCGTCTGGAGCGACGATGCGATGTGATCGCACCGGCCGGTACGTGCGTATGTGCTGCAGGTGCAGCGCATCCCGTTGCCGCCCGCTTCCTTGAGCGGCGACGCGACGTCGATACCGGACTCGTCGCGCCAGATCGTTGCCTGACCGGTCACCGTCGCGTCGGGGTAGCGGAAGCTCAGCGACGGGGACGCGATCTTGCCGCCCTCGATGACGGCGCGGACATCCTGAGCGGGTGGCACATTCGCGATTCCCCGGTGCCCGCGAGTCGGTATTCGCGCTGCGTCATCAGGTTCGAGCGGGCCGTCGCGAACCGGGAGGTTCGAGCCCTGCTGCGCGGGCGGCGCGCGCTTCCGCACGCTACATCGCCTGCGTGGCCAGGTCGTTCATCCCTTCGTCGACCGCTTCCGACCCGGGGACGGGGCACCTGTGCGATGAGGTCATCGACGCCCAGCGGCCGCAGGTTGGGCACTGCTGCTGAACCTGCGCGTCGGAGGCGTCAGCATCGTTCTCCCAGTGGTACTCGTCGTTCGTTTCCCCATGCCCGCGGCGCATGACGGTCCGGGAGATCGCGCCTCCGATTTCGGGGCTGGCGAGGATCTGCTCGGCTTCGGTCTTCGACACGGGGTCATCGCTTCGATGCGGGGTTCGAGCCGCTGTTGGCCACGGACCGGTCCCGTGACCGCGACTGGCACGCCTTCCATCGCGCGTTCGGATTCGCCACGCCGATCTTGTCCGGTCGCAGGCTCATCGAGTCGCTGTGATCGGTCGACGTCCAGATCGCGTATTCGACGACCCGCCCCGAGCAGTTCGCCCGCGCCACGTGGAATGGGCTCGACCGCCACCACCGTCCTCTAGGGCCGATCCAGTTCCGGCAATTCATCAAGGACGGGTCGCGCCCCGCTGATCAGGTGAAGGTTCGGCACTGGCGGGGTTGGCATGACACCTACGACCTCGACCACCGGCTCGTCGCGTGGTTCGACGACAGCCAGGCGGCCAGCAATCTGCTGCGCGCGAATGGTTGTCCGGCGTGGAACCCGAAGGAGCCCCTCAAGCGGGTTCGTGCAGCCGATGGCACCCCGGAGGCCGTCGCATCGGTGCTCGAGGAGGGTTCGATCAATTAGGCGGTCCTCGAGGAACGGGAGCTGACCGCGCGGGGCCCGTGGTTAGAGCAGGAAGACCTCTGGCAGGCGAAACGGAAGGTGTGGTTCCAGGAGCACCAGGCGCGGATGCGTGAACGCAATCGCTGGCACCGCTGAACCGAGCCGCGAGCACGGAAGTGGCCCCAGCCCCAATTTCCTGCAGCTGGGAATTGGGGCCGCCCACCGCGCAGGAGCTACAGCCCCCAGGTGTGTCGACCGAGAACTCGGAATTCGTAGTAGAGGGTGTTGGCGCGGGTGGCGATGTACCCGCACAGGCCGAAGGTCAACCCCACGTCTAACGGGTTGGGGAGGTCGAGCAGCAGGCTCACTGCGCCGAGGGCGACTCCCACGACGAACAGGGTCACGGCCTTGCGCCACATCCCCAGGTGCATCATGTAGAACACGCCGAAGAAGAACGCGAACCCATTGAATGTCAAGATATTTCGCTGCCGGTACGACAACGCCTTGAGCGCCTCTCGATATGCGCGATTCGGCTTGAGCAGCCCCTGCCACCCGTGCTCGTGGAAGAACTGGAACCGCAGCCGCCACTTGTCGTCCAGGTCGGTCAGATCACCGAGCTCCACGACTTCCGGATTGACGCCAGACATCGACATCCCCACCCCTTGATTGATTCTCCCCGACAGCGTTCAACTGCCGGCTCATCGTTCCCCAGCCAGCCACCGATAGCCAATCCAGCACCACGCACGGGTCCCTGGGATCCGCAGTTCGATCGCAGCCGACGACGATGCGGCCAACTGTGCCGTTCCACATCCACGCAACACTGCCGAGCCGTGGTCCGACCGAATCGAGCTGATGACGTCCGCGGCATAGCCTTTCACAGCGTCCTCGAACCGATTGAACGTGACCAGCAAGCCTTCGGATCCGCGCTCGTCGCCGGAACATCACCGCGTAGCCCTGGGCGGTCTTGCGAACACCCCGATAGCCGCGGAAATACCCGCCAGCGCTCCTCAGGGATTCGGTGACCACGTACCCGTCACCGGAGAACACAGCATCGGTCCACTGTTCCCCCAATAATGCAGGCAACACCACACGCAAGTGCTCGACCACCTCGGTGAACTCCGCAACCTCCGCATCGGTCAGCGCTCCTTCACCTAACCAGTTGTTTTCCTCTGCTACGGCATGCGGGCGCCTCATAGTGTCCTCTCCCGTGATGTGTGAAACCCGACCGTACTTCGTGGTGCCGGCAGTCGCGGCTGGTGGACGACGACGTAGGTCATGTCGGCGGTAGATCTGCCTGGGGTCGTGACGGGACCCAGTGGGCTACCGCGACAGTCGGGCGTCGTCGATCAGCGTGGTTCGAACGAACCACACGACGCGTTCGGTCACATCGAAGTCGTAGGTTCCGCCGACCTGCAGTCGGTCGGTGACGGTCCGGTTCGGTGATCGCAGTCCACCGCAGGACGTTTTGACCAGCGTGTCCCGTCGCACCCCTGGGGGTTCGTTGATGGCGTCGATCGTGCACCCGGTGCGGGTCGCAGGCTCCTCGGTCGCGGTGGTGCTGAGGGCAGCACCACCGCCGAGAGCGGTCACGGCGATGACCATCGTGGTGAAGAACTGATGCCGGCCGATCCACTGCGCCACGGTCCTCACTTCGGAAGCACCTCCTGCCACTGCTGTTGCCGGTGTTCGAGGGTCGACTGTGGCGTGGACCGGGTGATGATCCGGGTGGTCGAGCCGTTGACGGTGTTGATGAGCAGGTCGAAGTCGTACACGCCGCCGATGGTCAGACTGTCGATGATCGCGCCCTTCTGCGGGGTCGACAGAGTGCCGCAGGTCGTGCCGATCTTCGCCGATTCCTTACCGCGGACCCAACCGGGTTTCCGGATCGAGAGCACTTCGCAGCCTTCGACGTGCCCGGTGCTGGAGCTCCGGTCGGTGGTGAGCACGAGACCGGCGATCAACAGCGGCGCCGGCACAGCGATCATGGCGGCCGCGCAGATCATCGCGATCCGTGAGCCCCCGGCACTCCACATGCCGTGACTTTCGGGCAACTCCCCCACCTGCACTTCCAGATTCTTGACCCCTGGGCACGTCCTCGACCCCGGAGCGCACTCCCCGAGACCAATCGTAGCCGCCAGAATCCGGCAGACCGGACACCTGTGGTGACCTGCGACCGTGCTCGATTGCTGCCGCTGATGGGCCGTCGCGGAGCTGAATTGCTCAGTATGAGAACCGCTTTCCGCGGTTTCGTGTGCCGCGGCTTCGGATCGGGTTCGGCGAACTGACCGCATGCGACGGCCAGCATCAGGGGCGCGCCGACTTCGCGAGGAACGTCACTCGCGCCAGGTGCAGGGGCAGAGGAAGTCGTCGCACGGGTCGCCGACCTCGCTGCCGTACCGGGCCAGGCCCTGGACAGGAGCGAGCACCTCTGCGGCCGCGTGGCCCTCGAGTAGCGGCGCCTCGTCCGCCATGCGGATCCCCCACCCTGTCGGCTCGTCATCGAAGTCGAATCGGCGCCTATCGGCTATGAACAGTGTCCAGAGCGGATGATCCGGGCAGCAGTTGAACCGGAGATCCCACCACCGCCCGTCGACGAACGGCGCGTAGGGAAAGAAGGTGTGCCCGGTCCTGCGCCACTGGGGACGCGCCCCCAACACTTCTGCCGACATCAGTGGACTCCTCCCCTACCGATCGCCGGTCAGGGCGATTCCGATGCAGGCGTCGAGTGTCTCACTCCGGAGCCGGGAGTTTGGATCGCTCCGGCTGTGTGGGAGCTCACTGTCGGGCGAGTTCGTCGGCTTGCCAACGCAGTAGGCGGCGCCGTACGTGCATTGGGTCGGCGAGACCGCCCCTACATATCGGCGTGGAGAACCCCGGCGTTACTGTGGCGCGGCGGCGCAGCCCGACCTCAGGGCAAGCATCCAATATCGGCCTGTCGCAGCCGGTTCCGAGGTTGATAGCCTCGGTCGGAGGTTGATGCAGACCGTGTGGTCTGACTCGGCCACCGCGCTGCGTGTGCAGGTGGACCCTCCCAGCCATTCGTGATGCACCCGTGTCGGGGCGCGGTGCAGCGCGTGCTGGGCCAACGATGAAAGACGAGGAATGCTCCCCCAATCCACGCCCTCCCGTGCCCGACGAATCGGTGTTGCTGCAGCGGCTGCGGCCGCGGTCGCCCTGACGGTCACCCCGCAGGCGGCTGCAAGCCCGGTCGTCTACCCCGCCGCCCTCGCTGACAGCTTCTACAGCAGCCCCGGTGACCTCGAGTCCCGCCATCCGGGTGACGTGCTCGACTCCCGCGTGGTGCCTGCTCCGGCCGGGTTCATCGACACGACCGCGGTGCAGCTGAAGTTCCGGTCGACGAACTCGCAGGGCGACCCCATCACCGCGGTGACCACCGTGCTGTCGCCGCGCGACTCCGCCCCCGGGCGTCCGTTGTTGTCGTTCCAGCACATCGTGAATGCGCTCGGGCTCGAGTGTGCGCCGTCGCAGGCGCTCTACACCTCGGATCCGAACCTGATGATCCGGGAAGCACCGGGCTTGAATGTGGCGCTGCAGAAGGGGTGGTCGGTGGCGATCCCCGACCATCTGGGTCCGACGAGCGCGTACGGCGCCGCCCGCCTCGGTGGCCAGATCACGCTCGACGGGATCCGCGCCGCCCAGAACCACACCGCGCTCGAGCTGAAGGGAAGCCCGGTCGGGATGGCCGGCTACTCCGGCGGCGGGATGGCGACTGCGATGGCCGCGGCGCTCGCCGGGGCGTACGCGCCCGAGTTGAAGCTCGCGGGCAGCGCCTACGGTGGTGCACCGCTGAACATCGGCAAGATGGCCACTGCGCTCGGCGAGAATCCTCATCCGGCGTTCGGGCTCGCGATGGCCGCCGCGCTCGGCCTCGAGCGCGAGTACCCCAACGCGATGCCGGTCACCAGCCAGCTCAACGAGGCGGGGCTCGAGCTGCGGGACCGGATCGTGAACGCCTGCACGAACGACATCATCGCCTCCGGCGCCGGCAAGAGCGTGCGCGAGTTATCCAGCAGCGCGGAACTGCTCGGATCTGCACCCGTGCAGGCGGTCCTCGACCACAACAGTGTCGAACACACCGCATCGGTGCCGAACGCCCCCGTCTTCGAATGGCACGCCGGACAGGACGCACTGATCCCGGTCGACTCGATCACCACCACCATGCGCCGCTACTGCGACGCCGGGGTGCCGGTCCAATCCAAGACGGTGTGGAGCCCAGACCACCTGTCCGCGGCGGTCCTCGGTCTCCCCGACGCCGTGCAGTTCCTCGAAGACCGCTTCGCGGGCACACCGACCACCACCACCTGCTGACCAGATCCTCGGGAGAAACCATGAGCGTGAAGAACATTCGAACTAGATGGCGACCAGCAGCGCTGACTGTCAGCGCAGCAGCCGTCGCGATGGCTTCCCTGCTGGGCGTCTCCGTTCCCGCCGCAACAGCAGTACCCGTCGCCCACCGGGCACCCGCGGGCGGCTACGAAGAGGTCTTCGTGAACTCGAGCATGGGCCCGATCAAGGTGCAGATCCAGTGGGCCGCACGCGGCGGCAACGCAGCCCTGTACCTGCTCGACGGCCTCCGCGCTCGCAACGACCGCAACGGCTGGTCCTTCGAGACCAACGCGCTCGACCAGTTCCGCAACGACAACCTCACCCTGGTGATGCCGGTCGGCGGCGAGTCGAGCTTCTACTCGGACTGGTACGCGCCCAGCAACTTCAACGGCCAGCAGATCACCTACAAGTGGGAGACGTTCCTGACGCGGGAACTGCCCGACTATCTCGCGACCCGAGGCGTGTCGCGGACCAACAACGGCGTCCTTGGGCTGTCGATGGGCGGCTCGGCCGCGCTCACGCTGGCCGGATGGCACCGCGACCAGTTCAAGTTCGCCGGATCGCTCTCGGGATACCTGCACATCTCCGCGCCTGGCATGCGTTCGGCGATCCGCGTCGCGATGCTCGACGCCGGCCGCTACAACGTCGACTCGATGTGGGGACCTCCGTGGAGCCCGGAGTGGATGCGCAACGACCCGTTCGTGTCCGCGGAGCAACTGCGGGGACTGTCGCTGTACATCTCCGCGGCCAGCGGCCTACCGGGCGTGTACGACCATCCCGACACACCGATCTCATCTTTCAACACGGCGACCGCGATGGGCCTCGAGGCGATCTCGCTGATCAACACCCGCGCCTTCCAGGTCCGGTTGAACACCCTCGGCATCCCGGCCACCTACAACTTCCCCGCCAACGGCACCCACTCCTGGGCGTACTGGTCGGCCGAACTGTGGCAGGCCCGCGGCCAGATCCTGAACACCCTGGGCGCCTGGTGACGGCACTCGTTCCTGTCAGAGGTGCGTACTACCGTCGCACACGACGCTGACCAGGCGAGACATTCCCACGAAGGACGGATACATGGCACTGCCCACCCTCACCCCCGAACAGCGCGCCCTGGCGCTCGAGAAGGCCGTCGCCTCCCGCCGCGCACGAGCCGCGCTGCGCGAGGAACTCAAGACCGGCAAGGCAACCTTCGCTGAGGTCCTCGGCCGCGCTGGCACCGACGAGACCGTAAGCCGCGCCAAGGTCTTCTACATCCTCGAATCGCTGCCGAAGATCGGGAAGGCCACCGCCCTCGAGATCATCACCGACCTCGGCATCTCCGAGACCCGCCGGATGGGTGGCCTGGGTGCGAACCAGCGCGCCGGACTCCTCGAACGGCTCAGCTGACCCGACAGCCTGAAGGGGGCCTGCGAGCAAAATTGCTCGCAGGCCCTTCGTGCATCACGATCGGACCTCTCACGAGACGAGCCCTCCGGAAGGTACTGCACCGCACCGGATTCGGTCCGAACAGCTACAACTCCTCGCTCGTGCCCCTGACGTGCACCCGCCAGTTCGGCCGTCAGCTCTGCAGACGGCAAGGCTGCACTGTTCGACGCCACGCGCCCCGATCCGGAAACGTTGCACGACATCGCAATCCGCCCGTCAGATAAGAACTTCATCGCACCGAGTGCCGGTCTCGCCTCCCGCGCCAGCCAAAAAGATACCCAGTATCCGATTTCGCGGATTCCTGTGACGGTGAGTTACGAGATCGGATAGCGTACGCGATGTCGACCAGAATGTGATCTACGGCACGTGCAGATGTGACCAGTCCTTGCTACACGCCCCACTTCGTGGAGGAAATGCAATGAAAAGCAGGTCATCACGCTCAGTTTTGCGGGCAGGTGCGGCTGTCGCCCTTGCTGCCGCGGTGACATTCGCCAGCGGTGGGATAGCGTCGGCCGGAACAGGTTCCACGGGGACGGGAGGTACTGGGCCGTCATTGACGCCCCTAACCTTCGACGGCTGGTCGTCCTGTCCAACCGCAGATCCCGACGTCGGTACCTGCGCGACGATCGTCACTCGCGGAGGCGAGATGAACATCGGCAGCCTATCCGTCCCGATCCCTGACGGCAGCCTCAAGATCGCGGGCGGCGTCAAGTACGAGCTGCTGCCCAGCGGCGACTTCAAGGATGTGTTCGTCCCACAAGCAGGAACGAACTACGGCGTGCTGTCGACACCCATCACCATCCCTGGTGGTGTCTTCGGAGTCGACACTCCGCTCGGCGCGACACAGGTCAAAGCGCAGGTCGAGGCCGTCGGGCTGCCCTCCGTTGACGTCCTTGACGCCAAGGTCAGCCTGCCTGTCCGCATGAAGCTGTCCAACTCGCTTCTCGGCGACAACTGCTACATCGGCTCGGCCAGCAAGCCGATCACCTTCAATCTCACGACCTCGGGAAATCCGCCGTCTCAGCCGATCGGCTCCGTCCCTGGCGCGGTGTTCCCGAACGTCGCGCATACCGACAACAGCTTCTCAGTTCCGGCGGCCAGCGGCTGCGGTTTCCTGGGCAGCTTGAACTGGGTCGTCAATCTTCGGGCCGACACTCCCTCTGCAGCCGGGAAGAACTCACTGACCACGCTCAGTGACATCTACACGGCCGCGGCCTGGATGGTGGCGTAGCCGGACGGCCGTCCCGGTCTGCACGCCATTGAAGGCAGTTCCACTCACGTGGGCTGCCGGATGAAACACATCAACTGTCTCAGAAACATGAAGGGGAAGACCATGACTTCGTCCCGTTTCATCTCTCGCTCCATGGCAGTCGCTGCGTCCACTGCCGCTTTCGCACTCGCATTCACCGGGCTCGCTTCCGCGGCCACCACCATCACGCCCGCTGGCGGCACCGTCACTGCGACCAACGTCGACACCAGCGTCACCCCCAACGTGAACGTTCCCATGGTCTTCACGACCACCGGCGGGGTCGTGCTGCGATGCACCAGCGTCACGGGTACCGGCACAATCCCCACGTCGCCCGGAAACACGAACACGGGCACCGGCGGCGTCAATGTGAGCATCGCTTCGGTCGGGTTGAGTGGCTGCTCCCTGCAAGGCCGCCCGGCAACGGTCGCGACGTCCGGTGCGTGGACCCTGAACGGGAACAACGATTCCGGCTCGCCGAAGGGCACGATCACGATCCCGAACGGTGGGGTCGTGGTCACCTCGGGCGCGTGTTCGATCACGGTCAACGCGACGACCACGCCGCCGCTCCCGTACTCCAACGGCCCCGCCTACAAGGCGACGGCGACGGGTGCGGGCCCGATCAACTTCACGTCCAATGGCGGTACGACGTTCTGCCCCGCCGCTGGTCCGGGCACGGCGACCATGGACGGTGCCCTGTTCTTCCCCGGGGTCAACATCACGTAGGCATTGGCGCGTGAACGTTCGGCGAGCCTTTCGCGTGGAAGGCCCGCCGAACCTCGGTTCCACCAAAGGTATTCGACGCACACCCCTACAAGAAATCCAGGAATGACATGACCATTCGCAAGATCAGATCCAAGGCCCTCCCCGTCGCGGCAATCGCCGCAACCCTCGCGGTCCTCGGGGGTGGAATCGCCTCCGCGCAAGACGGAGGGTCAGCCGCAAGTTCGGGATCGGAGGGAAGCTCGGGCAGCTCCAGCGGTTCGGAGTCGTCGGGAGGGTCCGGGAACTCGAGCAGTTCGGGGTCATCGGGCAGCCCGGTCTCCGGCTCACTGGGCAGCCTCAGCACCAGCTCACTCGGCTCCTCCGGTAACCCAGCGTCAGAACCCCTCACCTTCGACGGGTGGGGAAAATGCCCGGTCGCCGGTGACGACATCGGCACCTGTGTGACCGTCGTCGTCCGCGGCGGCGAAATGCAGATCGGCGGACTGAAAGTACCGGTCCCCGACGGGGGCCTCAAGATCGCGGGCGGCGTGACCTACGTCGAGGACGGAAACGACTGGAAGGATGTCTTCATCCCGGAGCCCGGCACCAATTTCGGTGTCACATCAACCCCCATCACCGTGCCCGGCGGTGCACTCGGCATCGACACGCCGTTGAACCTCACCCAGATTCAATCGACAGTCGAAGCCGTCGGCATGCCGTCCGTCGACGTACTGGACGCCGCCGTGTCCATGCCGGTGCGGCTCAAGCTCGAGAACCCACTCCTCGGCGACAAGTGCTACCTCGGATCGGAATCCAACCCGATCACCCTCAACCTCAAGACCACCGGGAACCCGCCGTCCGAACCGATCGGCGGCGGCACCCCAGGAGCCGTGTTCCGGGCGGTACCGCACACCGACACCACATTCGCGGTGCCCGCAGCGACCGGCTGCGGCCCCCTGGGATCGCTCAACTGGGCGGTGAACCTGCGCGCCAGCACCCCGTCGGCGAGCGGACACAATTCCCTGGCCACCACCAGCGACGTCTACAACGTAGCTGGATTCGAGGTCACACCCCGCCAATAGAAGCACGATTGCCCTGACGGGATCCTGCAGGGGACCGCGCGAGAACCGTCAAGGCGCCGGACCCCCCGAACGACTCGGCTAGCCTCCGCAGCAGGAAGGGGCCTGCGAGCAAAAATTTGAACTGGTCCCCGATTGTTGGACTGGCTAAGTGAAAGCCTAGGCGGCGAGGGCCTGGGCCCGGTATTGCACCGGGCTCAGGCCCTCGAGTCGTGTGGAGATCCGTTCGGTGTTGTACCAGTGGATGTAGTCGTCCAGGGCGGTGGCCAGGGCGTCGATGTCGAGGTATCGGGTGTGGTGGAAGAGTTCTTCTTTGAGGTGGCCGAAGAAGTTCTCCATCACCGCGTTGTCGTAACAGTTCGCCTTGCGGGACATCGATTGTTTCGCACCGGCATCGGCGAGTAGCTGCCGCCATGACGGGTGCTGATATTGGAATCCCTGATCGGAGTGCGCCAGCAGGTTCTTCCCGTCGTCGACGGTCGCGAGGGCCGATCGCAGGGAGCTGTTGGTCAGCTCCAGACTCGGTGACGGCCCGAGCGAGTAGGCGATGATCTGGCGGTCGAACAGATCCATAATCGGCGACAGATACAGCTTCCGGTCACCGACCCGGAACTCGGTCACATCGGTGACCCACTTGCGGTTCGGGGCGTCGGCGGTGAAGTCGCGGTCGAGCAGGTTCGCCGCGATCACGCCGACCCGACCCTGGTAGGAGGTGTATCGGCGCTTGCGGCGGACCCTGCAGACCAGGCCGAGTGTGCGCATCAACGCGAGCACGGTCTTCTTCGCCACCCGCCAGCCGGCCCCGACCAGCACCTGGTGGATGCGGCGGTGCCCGTAGCGGCCGCGGCAGTGTTCGAACGCGTCGGTGATCGCGGCCTTCAGCTCGGCGTTCGGGTCCGGGGCGTGCCGGCGCGCCTGCTGGTAGAAGAACGTCGACCGGGCCAGCCCGGCAACGTCGAGGAGCACATCGAGACGGTGCTCGGCCTTGAGGGAGACGACGGCATCGACCCTCACCGTCGTTGCTGCGCCCTCAAGGCCCGCAATTTTCCCAGGTAGGCGACCTGCGCCCGCAGCACCTCGTTCTCCCGGCGCAGCTGTTCGAGCTCGCTGACCTCACCCGGCTCGGCATCGGCCGGCTTCGGAGGACGACCCAGCTGTCTCGGACGCAGCCCGTCCTCGCCTTCGTTGCGGTACGTGCGCGCCCACGTCTCGATCAGTTTCGGCGAGGACAGGTCGAACTCCCTCGCCAGGGCGACTTTCGTTTCGCCCGCAAGGAACCGGCGCACTACCTCGAGTTTGAACTCGAACGAGTACGACCGTCTGTCCGGACGCTTGGCCACCAGCGCTCCTCTGCCTCGAACCCGCCACCGGTCATACAAGCGATCGATCGCCGAGTGGCTCGCACCCAACATCCTCGCGACCGCCTGACCGGCCCAACCTGACTCGAACAACGCTACCGCTGTGACCCGCTGGTCCTCGGACAGTGAACTCGTCGGCCTCAAAACTGCTCCCCGGAAGTCGGAACTGAATTTCTCAGTCCAACTTCCGGGGAGCAGTTCAATGCTCGCAGGCCCCTTCTCATTTCGTCGCTGCCGCGCCATGGCTTGCGCTGGCGATCTGCAACAAATCCTCGGAATGTGCCTCGAGTCGTGGCACACTGGACAGCCGGAAGTCAGTCAACGATCAGGAAGGAGCAGTCGGATGTACACCAACATGTACTCGCAGTGCATGCAGCACCGGCTGATTCAGCGCCTGGTCCGGATTTCCGAAAACCCCGGCACTGCAGCTGGATTCCGCGTCCTCTGACGCCCCTCTTCTCGGGGCGTGTTCGCCCCCGAGACGACACTCACCTTCCGGTGACCTGTTGGCCGACCCTGGTCGGCACGGGCCACGCACACCTCGAGAACCCGCCACTCCCCCTGCGAGAGAACGCAGGTTGTCGATTGTCATGGCCCGCACATCCCCCACCGCGATCACCGCGATCACCTGGATGAACACCCGCGTACGCGTGCTCAACGCGACGTACGAAGAGTTCGACGTCGTACCCGCCGCACGCGCGGTGGTGCTGGTCGCCGAAGAACTCGCTGTCACGCTCGTCGAGCACACGCCGCGGTTCGTGGTGCGCTCCCAGCACGTCGCGATCCCGCTCCCCCGCACGATCCAACTGCTCGAGTACGTCCACACCCCGCCCCGGCCGATCGTCGACGACGACACCCGGGCCACGTTCCCCGCGATCCTGGCGCGCGACCACTACCGGTGCGCGTACTGCGGCCGCAAGGGCGCGGACACCGTCGACCACGTGTTCCCCAAAAGTCGAGGCGGAGACGAGTCGTACGGCAATCTCGTCGCCGCCTGCGCCCCCTGCAACCAGGTCAAGGCCGACCGCACACCGGAGGAGGCCGGCATGCCGCTGCTGTGGATCCCCCGGGCACCCCGAGCCGACCTCAAGCGCCAGCGCGCGATCTGGCGCGACCTGACCCCCACCCCGTGAATCGCCTTGAAAGGAGGCACAACCGATGACCACCATGATGACCCTCGCTGACCTGCTGCCAGCCACCGACGACACCACCGACTGGGACGTCGCCACCCCGACCGATGGTTCCCGGACCCGAGCGAGCCCTTCGACTACACCGCCAGGGTCTGCGCACGCTGCCCCATCGCGGCCGAGTGCGGCGACTACGCGGCCGCCACCGCTCAGTCCGGTGTGTGGGGTGGACGGGAGTACCGGCGAGGGCGCATCGCGCGGTAGCTGACGCAACGGCTCGCCAACCGCGGGGTGAACCAGGTGCTCCAGGTTCACCCCGCTAGGCGCGTGCTGGTTGCGTACACGCGTCGGCTACGGTCCAGCCATGGGTATCCCCGACAGAGGATCCGGCACTGCTGACGGCGAACGCACACAGCGCCTGTTTGTGCGGGTGGCCTCTGGGCCCACCCTCTACTGGGTGTCCGGGGTTGCCATGGGCTACTACCCGTCCGAACGGGTCAGCTGGGAGTCGGGCGAGAGTTACTGGGAGAACGCGCTCAAGTGGATCAACCTGCCGTTCTTCGCCGTCCTCACCGTCGTGTGCTTACTCGCCGAAGTCCTGTATCGCACAGGCAGACTCCCCGCGCTCCGCGCGCTCGCTCTGGCCCCCTTCATCCTGATCCAACTCCGGTTCGCGCTGTGGTTGCTCTACTACCCGATCGCCGGGCTCCTATGGATCGGTCTTGGCAGCGCAATTGCACTCACCGTCGCGGCAACCAAATTCGGTCACCCCCGCAGGCTGTAGCCGTCGGTGTCGGCCGATCGCCCGCGCAGCTAACCCTCCGTATCCGCGCTTTGGAGGTCTCAGTGGATCGGGCCATCCCCGCGAGCGTCAGCGGCTATCGGGCATCAGAAGCAGCGCCAGGTGGCTCCTTACTCGAGCCCGGCAGCCTGCACTGAATCGAGCACCTCCGCGGCGGTGAGCCCGAGGACAGGTGTCAGAGCACTCAACTCGCGAATGTCGACGGAGTGCGCGAGGTTCTCGATTGCGGTGTACACCTCTCGGGACACGCCCGAGAGTTCGACCATCTCGTCCACGGTCAACCCGCGCGCGATCGGCTCGCGACCGTGACTTTTGTCGTCGTCCGAGACCGTTCCGGTTTCGCGCAGGTCGTGGTGACCGACCCTGCGATCCGTGACGAAGTCGCGAACCTGCCGGACTGACCTGGCGCCACCCCACACGCCAGGCCGTGTGGAAGATCTCAGCGGCCGCCATGGCCGGATTCCGCAAGCACCTCGACGGGGCAGGCTTCACCGAAGTCACGACCCCCAAGATTGTCGACCAGTCTTCGGAGTCCGGAGCCAACGTCTTCACGGTCGACTACTTCGGCTCGCCCGCTTACCTCGCGCAGTCACCCCAGCTCTACAAGCAGATGCTCGTCGGGGTGTTCGAACGCGTCTACGAGATCGGACCGGTCTTTCGGGCGGAGTCACACGACACAGCCCGGCACCTGGCGGAGTACATCTCTCTTGACGTCGAATTCGGCTTCATCGACGACCACCGCGACGTCCTCGCGTTACTGCGGGACACCCTCGCTGCCGTCATCGACCACATCGACCACATCGGCGACACCGCTGGCGACGACGTGGGTGCTCTGAGCATTGACTTGCCGGTGGTCCCCGAGCAAATGCCGGTCCTGCACTTCACCGACGCGCTCGAACTTGTCGGAGCCCCCCTGGGCGAACCTGACCTGTCGCCGGAGGATGAGCGCACCCTGGGGAAGTGGGCCAAGGCGGAGTTCGACTCGGATTTCCTTGCAGTGGAGGGCTACCCGTCCGCGAAGCGGCCGTTCTACACCCACCCGCAACCCGACGACCCCCGTTGGACCAACTCGTTCGATCTGCTCTTCTGCGGACTCGAACTCGTCACGGGCGGACAGCGTCTGCACAACCATTCCGACTACGTCTCAGCACTCGAAAACAGGGGCGAGGATCCCGCGAACTACTCCTCCTACCTGGAAGCAATGGCACACGGAATGCCCCCACACTGCGGCTTCGCCATCGGCCTCGAGCGACTTGTCTCACGACTACTCGAAGCCGACAACATCCGCTACGCCACCCTGTTCCCCCGGGACATCCACCGCGTCCAACCCTGACAGTACCGGCGGTGCGGGCGGGACTTGCCCGCACCGCCCCAAGCTCGACACGGTGCCAACTACTTGACGCAAGATATCATTCTTCGACATACCCGGCGATACCCACGCAAGACGGAACGGACGACGCCTGATGGCACCACTATTTTCGGGTAAACTCGTGCGAGTCCAATCGATCATTCGAGATGCTGCCCCGACTCCGTGTCCATCCGTGAATGACCCTCCGGTGCGCGAGTTGGTGATATGCCCTCGGTTGGGTGGGCGATCTTGCTGTCTCGGCGTCCACCGGTCCGGGGGAACCTCACTGGTTCGACGGAGCGATAGCCGATCACCGCAGCTGCGGCTGCGACCACGACGGCGCCCACGCTGACCACCCAGGTCCAGCCACTGAGCCGCAGTGTGGCCACACCCTCTCCGAGCACCGCGGTGGGGAAGAGCGTCAGCAGGCTGGCAAGGATCGCGATCACGGCAGCTGCGGCGACCCCCGCAGTAACTTCGACGATCAACCGCGTCGTCCGCTGCGCACGTGTCGTGCCCTGCCTACGCAGTGCGTGCAGCGCGCTCTTGCGGCCATAGACGCCAAGGACGATGGATCCGGACAGCGCAGCGGCGCAGTAGACCACGAGGACCGCAATGACCAGTGCGGAGCTGGGATCAACCTCGACCCGCCCCTGAGCGCTCAAGCCGCCAAGCGATGCCGTGCTTCCGGCGTTGTTGGCACCGGTGACGAGGCGCGCGGCCGAGTACGGCGCATAGCTGGCCGCGGCGACCGTCGTATTCGGCATCAGCATCTGGCCGAAGATCAGGTCCCGGTCGTAGGTGAACCGCATCGTCAACGTCTGTGTCGACCCGTCCGGTAGCGGGACGGGGTACTGCTGGCCCACGTCCCAACCACGTTTGCCTGCCAGAGACGTCGACGCTGCGAACTCATCGGCCTCGAGGCCCATCGCGGCCCCGGTGGTGCAGCCGGGATCGAGCAGACCACTTGCGAGCATGGCGGAGGGCACGCCCACCACCGTCCAATCGGCGTCGTCTGGGGTGTCAGCGCCGGGGATCTGCTCACGAATGAGCGCATCCCCGAAATCGGTGGCGGGCTCTCCCGACGCCTCCACGCCCACGGTGCTTTCGCTCGCCTGATACTCGTATGCCGCGCCGAGGGTCGGCTGCAACCCGAACAAGGTCGAGACAAGGGCTACGGCAACCAGGACCGGTGTACCCACCGAGACGATGAACCCGTCGTAAAACTTGATGTCGTCGGCAACGAGTCTGCCCAGCCGACGATCGACAACCGCCCATCCGGCGCCCATCAGGCTGGCCAGCGGCAGCACGATCCACGGCGCGAGCAACGCTGCGATGGGCGCGAGCAACATCACCATCGAGAACCCGATCATGGCCCCGGACACTCGGTCCAACAGAACCATCGGCAYGATCATCGTCGCGCTGGCCGCGATCAGAATCAGCCCGCCGATGAGTCGTCCCTTCGTCCGCGAGGAGCG
This sequence comes from Rhodococcus sp. TAF43, assembly GCF_052113525.1. Classification (NCBI taxonomy): domain Bacteria; kingdom Bacillati; phylum Actinomycetota; class Actinomycetes; order Mycobacteriales; family Nocardiaceae; genus Rhodococcus; species Rhodococcus sp. TAF43. Next base: position 76,034 of record NZ_JBFRDL010000010.1, on the reverse strand, counting down.
TTGCCGGCGAGGAGGCCGCAACGCATCCGACGGCGCACACTTCCAGACCCGACGCATCGAGACGCTGCCGGACAGGACCGCAACCGCGAGCACCGCCAGTCCCGACAACAGCACCCCGGCCAACAGCCCGAATCCGAGACGCCACGTCACGCGCGGGTCGACGACTCCGGTGCGATGCAAGAACGTGAGCAGGCCCCAACTCGCCGGGAAGCCGCACACGAGACCAACGATGGTCGGAATCACGGCGGCACCCAGAAACGTCTGCAGGTGCAGCCGAACCGTCTGCACCCGGCTGGCGCCGACGGCGCGCACCACCGCCAACGCCGGCAGCATGTGCACGGTCACGAGCGCCATCAGAGATGACAACACAACCACAGCGAGGAGTACGACGAACCCCGTGATTGTCAAAACTGCCTCCAATGCCCCTGCGAGATCAGGTGTCTCGACAATCCCCAGGTCGCGCGCCGCCGTGTCGATGTTCGATGCCAACCAACCACAGCCCGCGGCCACACCGGCGGTGTCCGCAGCCGCCGAGCCTGCCCCTGCCACCGCGATCGCAGCCGCGCGGTCGCTCCCGGCGATTCGTTGAAGAACGTCATCGTCGACGACTACGGCCGCGAGAAGGTCGCTGCGAGCAACCTCGGTGTCGGCCGAATACGCCAACCCCTCGACGCGTCGCACGTCCGCCGTGTGTGGCTGTGCTTCGACGGTCATCGTCTCGGTGAGCGAGCGGCCGACCAGCAACGTGGGAACCCCATCGACGGTCGCGCGGCGAATCGTGATCGGTGTCGCGCGAAGCGCGGAGTCCACGTTCTGCAGCCGAGTCTCGACCTCTGCTGCCGAGCACGACGACGAAGGAGTCGACACCAAGGCCGCGGTGTCGGCACGAAAGGCTCCATCGGTGCTCGGCTTCGTGGACGCGAACAGTCCGAGCAACGCCCCGAGGGCCGAACACACGAACGCGGTCGTGAAGACGACGAACGCGACCGCCCGCCAGGCCGCGGAATCGTTGCGCCGCAGTGACTGACCGATGATCGACGCGCCGGTCATAGCTGCGCTCGGGCAGTCAACTCGCCGTCGACCAGTTCCAGCACATCGTCCGCGGCTCGGGCCGCCCGTGGATCGTGGGTCACCACGATCACGGTCGCCTGATGAACGACGCACAAGTCGCGTAGGAGCGCCATCACCTCGGCCGCACTGTGGTCATCCAACGCCGAGGTCGGCTCGTCGGCGAACACCACGGACGGACGCATCACCAGCGCCCGCGCGATCCCGACGCGCTGCTTCTGGCCGCCCGAAAGTTCACCCGGCAGCCGCGAGGAGAGGTCTCCGAGGCCGACGCTCCCCAGTAGATCCTGCGCTCTGGCGGTAATCTCCCGCATCGGCGCACCCGACAGTCGAGCCGGCAGAAGGACGTTCTCGATCACCGGCAGCGACTCGATCAGCGAGTGCTGTTGGAAGACGAACCCGACCTCCGATCTGCGGAGCTTGGCGAGCTTCCGGTCCGGCAGGAGCGTCAGGTCGATGCCGGCGAGCCGCACACTGCCCGAGGACGGTTGAGCCAACCCCGACGCGCACTCGAGAAACGTGGTCTTACCGCTGCCGGACGCACCGAGCACGCAGTACAGCCGGGACACATCGAAATTCGCATTGACACCGTCGAGGACCAACGGGCCCACCGGATCGTACTGCTTGGACACGTTGCAGAGCATCAACCGCTTGATGTTCCCCACCCCCGCTTCATTGATTTCAAGCTCGCTATTGGCAACGAAGCCCGAGACACCCACTAGCCCAACAACATGCGTTCGGATCACGAGGGCGTAAACCGCAACCACCGACCATACCGGCCGTCCGGCTTTTGTGGAAGCTCGTTGGGCTCGCGTAATGACCGCAAACATGAGACAGGAAGACTGCGCCGCGCAGATCGATGACCAGGGCATCACCATCAAGCGCTAGTCGGCGTCCTGCGTACCCGGCCGGCACGTGTGACCGAGTCTGGTGACCTTACTTGCCGGGCTGTTGGTATCACTCGCACGTCGCGAACCGCTGCCGCGTCCGGGCAGCCTGAACAAATTGCCAACTACATTGGCCATAAAGGCGCCGCACGGTCGTCATCTCAGTTGTCACTCCGCAGGTCAGAACTCCGAGAAATGGCAACTACGGTGGCGATTCACCCGGATGTGAATCGCCACGCTGGTCGGCAAATCGCCACCACAGTTGGCAGAGCTGTCACCGCGCTCGGCAAATGGACGGTGCAGTCGGTCCGGCCGAGTGCGCCGGTGCCCGCTCGACTCGAACGTTCGGTGCCTGCGGAGTTCGGATCTCGGCGCCTTCTCCTTCCATCCAGCTGGCAGTGGGTCGACGGCGAGCGCGGTGTCATCGTCAACACCGAATCTGTCGCGGCGTTCGAGGGTCAGATCGGGCAGGCCGCATACTCGGCATCCAAAGGCGGGATAGTCGGTGCCACGCTGCCGATCGCGCGAGATCTGGCGTCGCTTCAGATCCGGGTGAACACGATCGCCCCGGGCCTGTTCAAAACTCCGCTGCTCGGCACTCTCCAGTCGTAGGACACCGCCACGTCGACGGTCTCCGTGTGCAGGATCGAGCTGTACGAGGCCATAACGTCGGTGTGGAGTTGGGTCGCCGGTGGCGGTTCCCCGGGAAGGCAGCTGCAGTGCCAGCCTGCGGTGGACTGACGACCACACCTGCTGCGTCGGCCCCYCGGGCGCTCTCCCCCTCCCCGGGGCTCCCACCCGTCTATTCGTCACAGTGGCGTAATGATCGGTTCCCGCGTACCACGCGAATGACGCTGGTTGTCCGAATCGTTCGAGGTCACGGCCCGGACCGCGCGCTCATGGGACAATGGCGGTGTGTCTCGCCGTGCGAGTCCGGGTGCAGACCCGGGCGCTGGTACTCAACTCGGGCAACACGAGTTGAGCCTCGATGCATGCCGGACACGAGATCAGCTCGAGAAGCTCGTGCACGCGATACTCGATGTCACGACCGGACTGGATCTCGACGACACCTTGGGCCGCGTGGTCGAGTCGGGCATGCGGCTGACCGGTGCTCGATACGGGGCGCTCGGTGTCCGAGAATGTGGACAGACCCGCTTGGCGCAGTTCATCCACCGTGGGATCGACCCGGCGACCGTCACCGCTATCGGTGAACTCCCCCAGGGCCGCGGCGTTCTCGGCCTGGGATTCGAGGAGCAGGCGGTACTGCGCCTCGACGACGTCGAGCGGCATCCGTCCGCGGTGGGGTTCCCGCCCGGTCATCCTCGGATGCGCACCTACCTGGGTGTACCGATCCGGGTGCGCGGAACTGTGTTCGGGAATCTGTACCTGACCGAGAAGCGGGATCGGGCCTGCTTCACCGAGGACGACGAGAACACCGTGCGGGCATTGGCGTCGGCGGCCGGCATCGCGATCGACAACGCGAGGCTTTACGAGCAGTCCGAGTCGAGACGCAGTCGGCTCGAGGCGCTGCGGGACGTCAGCACCGAGTTGCTCGCCGGCGGCGATCCCGCGTATGCGGTGCAGGTGGTGGCCGATCGTGCGCGTGAACTGACCGATGCCGACCAGAGTTTCGTGGCGGTGCCGTCCGATCCGGATCTACCGGCGGACGATGTGGACCACCTTGTGATCACCGTGGCGTCGGGTCCCGAGTCGACGAGGGCCGTCGGCCAACGGATCCCGGTGGGCCGGTCCAGTTCCGGCGCGGCCTTCCGGACCCGGACGCCGAACAGTACCGACCATCTCGAGTACGACGCATTCGGCAGCGCGGTAAGGGATTTCGGTCCCACGTTGATCGTGCCGTTGCGGGCGTCCGACCTTGTCGTCGGCGTTCTGGTGACGCTGCGGCGTCGGGGACGTTCGTCGTTCGATGCGGACCAGTTGGCGCTGATGACGTCGTTCGCGGATCAGGCGGCCCTGGCGATGCGACTGGCCGCCGCACAACGTGAACAGCAGGAGCTGTCGTTGCTGGCCGATCGTGACCGGATTGCACGGGACCTGCACGACCACGTGATCCAGCGCCTTTTCGCGGCGGGGCTGTCTCTGCACGGCACGCTCAGGTTGATCGACTCCCCCGCGGCGCGTTCACGTCTCGACGCGACCATCGACGAACTGCAGGCCACCGTCGGCGACATCCGGACCGCTATCTTCGACCTCCACGGCGGCGATGCGGCGGCCGAGTCGTTGCCTGCCCGGTTGCGCCGGGCGGTGGCCGATCTGACCACGGAGAGTCGCATCGGTACGGAGGTGCACATCGGCGGAGGCCTCGACACGGTCGGCCCGGTGTTGGCCGATCATGCCGAAGCCGTGGTCCGGGAGGCGGTGAGCAACGCGGTCCGGCATTCGGGGGCCGACCGGATCTCCGTCGACGTGCGGGGCGGGGACCGACTGTCGGTGGAGGTCGGGGACGACGGCCGTGGTGTCGCCGATCCCCCGGATCCGAGCGGCCTGGTCAATCTCGCCGCGCGGGCGGACGAGGTGGACGGGGAGTTTCGGTTCGATTCGACTGTGGGCGTCGGCACGCGGGTCCGCTGGTCGGCGCCGTTGCCGCGGTGAGCGGGTGACCGTGGCGGCCGAGGGCCAGTAGTGGAAGAGTCCGCTGCACGGGCAGTTCCTCGGCGACGTGGAGGTCGGCATGGACACGGGCACGGATTCCGACGCGGGTGAGGACACGACGGACGACGCCGGCCGGGGTGCGATCGTGGTCGGCGTCGACGAATCCGAGGCGGCGTTCGACGCGTTGCACTGGGCGGCGGGCGTCGCGCGGCGGCGACGGATGCCACTGCACGTCGCACACGTGCTGCCGACTCCCGGGGTCTACCTGAGTGAGGCCGCGGTGCTCATCCAGGCCCAGTTCACCGAGCAGTTGGACGAGGCGGCCCACCGCGTGTTGGCGCGTGCCCGGCAGGAACTCGGCGCCGTTCATCCCGGCGTCGAGTTCACGACCGGGATCTATCCGGGGCCGCCGTCGGCGGCGCTGCTCGACGTCGCGGACGAGGCCGAGCTTCTCGTGCTGGGAGCCACCGGGGCGGGCACGATCGGTGCGGCGCTGGTCGGTTCGACGGGGCAGCGTGTCGCGAACCATGCACGGTGCCCCGTCGTGGTGTGCCGGGGCGGGCGCACCGGACGCGGGGACGCCCGCCCGGTGGTGGTGGGCGTGGACGGGAGCGAGGCGAGCACCCGCGCGGTCCGCGCCGCGTTCGCGTTCGCTGCCCTGTTCGGGGTTCCGCTCGTGGCGGTGCACGCGTGGGGCCCGGACCGGCCGATAGATCGCTACAGCGCGTTTCGGTTGGTGGACTGGCCGCGGGTGGCGGCCGAGGAACGAGCGGTCCTGTCCGAGTCGCTGGCGGGGTTCGCGACCGACCATCCCGAGGTGGAGGTCGTCAGTCACCTCGAGCGACGCAGTCCGGGGAAGCTGCTGCTCGAACACTCCGAGCAGGCCCAGTTGGTGGTGGTCGGTAGCCGGGGGCGGAGCCGGCTCACCGGTGTCGTGCTCGGGTCGACGAGCCAGAACCTGCTGCATCACGCGAGTTGTCCGATCATGATCTGCCGGGTCTCACCTCGGTAACGCTGCGAGGCACCACCTCGGTGACATAGGACCCTGCCTTCCTCGCACCGAACGGAGTCGAATGGAGTGGCGACCGATTGCGCGGTCTCCACGACAGCGAGGAGTGATCATGTCCAGTGTTCCGGCCCGGCGCCGTTCGGTGTTTCCGGACCTGTCCGAACTGTTCGACGCCTTCCCGGTGACAGGGTTCCGACCGCCGTTCGGCGGCAATCTGATTCGTGTCGAGGATCGGGTCGAGAACGACCGCTACATTCTGCGGGCCGAGCTTCCGGGGTTGGATCCGGAGAATGACATCAAGGTCAGTGTCGCCGACGGTCAACTGACGATCGAAGCGGAACGGTCCGAGGAGAAGTCCGAGGGCGGTCGGTCCGAGTTCAGCTACGGATCCTTCAGTCGCACGGTGGCGTTGCCTGCCGGTGCCGACGAGGAGAAGGTGGACGCGAGTTACTCGAAGGGCATCCTCGAGGTGACGGTGGGGCTGACGGCGAAGACGTCGGGTGCCAAGCAGATCCAGGTCAAGCCGGTCGACTGACCCCGGGCGACCGATCGCCGGGGGCGGAGCGGACGACCAACAGCGGACACGTCACGGTGTGCAGCAGCGCGGTGCTGGTGGATCCGAGTGTCATGCTCTCGAAGCCGCCCCGCCCGCGGTTTCCGACGACGATCAGCCGGGCACCGTTTCCGCGCATCAGGAGATTGCGTACGGGCCGGTCCTGCACGACGATCGGACGGACGGCCACGTCCGGGTACTTTTCCTGCCACCCGGCCAGGCTTTCCGCGAGCACGGCCCGCTCGGCGGCCTCGGTGGTCAGCCACGGGAGACGGCTGGTGCCGGCGGACGGATCGAACGGGGAGCCGATCGACAGGTCGCGGTCTGACCACGCGTGTACCGCCACCAGTTCCGCACCGTGCAGCGAGGCTTCCTCGAACGCGGCGGCGACCGCCGGTTCACTGGCGGCAGTGCCGTCGACCCCGACGAGGACGGGGCCGTCCACCGGGGGCTCACCGGGGTGGGGCCATCCCGGGATCACCGCGACCGGGCAGTGGGCGTGCCGCACGAGCGCCGAGGTGACGGATCCGACGAGCCCGCCGGTGAACTCCCCCAACCCGCGGGTCCCGAGGACGATGGTGCGCGCGGTCCGTGAGTGCTCGAGCAGCGCGTTGACGGGGGTGGACTGCGACAACTCGGTGCGGGTGTCGACGGTGCCGCCGGGGATCTCGGCGGCCGCGAGCGCCACCGCGTCCTCGACGGCCCGCTCACCGGAGATCCGGAGGTCGTCGGTGAACGGCGACGACATACCGATGCCGCCGGGGCTGACACTCGACACGAGGAGCAGGGGCGCACCGTGGGCGTCGGCCTCGTGCGCCGCCCAGCGAACGGCGTCACGCGAGGTGGGCGAGCCGTCGACACCGACGACGATCGGGCCGTTCGGCAGGCCGTTGGTCATGGGGTTCTCCTCGGTGGTGCGGGCCCGGTCTCGCGGTGTGCGAGCGCCCGCACCAGTTCGAGGCGGGTGATCATCCCGATCGGCGTGAACCCGCGGACGACGGGCACCGCGCAGGTGCCGGGTTCGCCGAGGGCGGCTGCGACGTGCTCGATATCGGTGTCGGCGGTCATGGCGAGGACGGGTGTGGCCATTGCATCGGTGACGCTACCTCCGACGGCCTCCCCGATGTCGGACGATTCGAGAAGGTTCCGGATCCGTTCGAGCACATCGGTGGCGGTGACGAGGCCGACGAGGTGCCCGGAGGCGTCGACGACCGGCAGCGAGGTGTCCGGGGTGCCGGCCAGCAGTCGCACCGCCTGCGCGAGCGTGGAGTGCTCGCCGACGACGACGATCCGGCTGGTCATGATGTCGCCGGCGCGCATCGGTCAGGCCTCCCCGCGGGAGGGCCCGCGGGCGTGTTCGAGCAGGACGCGCTGTTCGGCGGACGCGATCACGTGACGGGTGTGTGCCGCCGAGTCGGCGGTGACCGAGACGGAGGTGATGCCGCGCCGCACGAGATGCTCGGCGAGTCGCGGATCGGTGGAGACGGCCTGTCCGCACAGCGACGTGGTCAGGCCGGCGCGGCGGGCGGTGTCGATGATGCGGTCGATGGCGTCGAGGACGGCCGGGTCCATCGTGTCGAACAGGTCCTTGCAGATCTCGGAGTCCCGGTCGACGCCGAGCATCAGCTGGGTCAGGTCGTTGCTGCCGATGGAGACGCCGTGGATCCCGAGCCGGGCGTACGCGGGAATCCAGTACGCGACGGACGGCACCTCGGCCATGATCCAGCGGAGCATGCCGTGGTCGGTGCCGAGCGGATGGGCGTCGAGTTGGGCGAGGCAGCGGGCGAGTTCCCAACGGGTCCGCACGAACGGGATCATCAGGTGCACGTTCGGTAGGTGCCGCCGGACCCGGTGCAGCACGTCGAGGTCGAGTGCGAACAGTTCCGGTTCGCGGACGTACCGGAAGCAGCCGCGGTATCCGATCATCGGGTTGTCCTCGTCGGGTTCGACGTCGCCGCCCTCGAGTTCGGCGAATTCGTTGGAGCGCAGGTCCACCGCCCGGTAGACGACGGGGCGGGGCGCGAAGGCCGCGGCGATGTGTTCGACCCCGGCGGCCATCTCGTCGATGTACTCCTGGCGCCGCCCGTCGGCGATCATCGCCGCGGGGTGGGCGCCGCCGAGCGCCCCGGTGATCATGAACTCGGCGCGCAGCAGCCCCACCCCGTCGACGTCGGTCGCGGCGACGCGCTCGGCGGCGTCGGGTGTGGCGAGGTTGACGTACACGGCAGTGGCCGTCGTTGCCGCGGGGGCCGCGCGCACCGGTTCGGCTGTGCGGCCGGGTTCGGGCTCCGTGGTCGCAGGGCGCGCGCCGGCGTGGACGGTGCCGCGGTCCCCGTCAACGGTGACGAGGGTGCCGTCGGCGATCGTGGTGGTCGCGTCGTGGGTTCCGACGACGACGGGACGGCCGAGTTCGCGGCCGACGATCGCGGCATGACAGGTCACTCCCCCGCCGTCGGTGACGATCGCTGCGGCGCGGCGCAGGACCGGCAACCAGTCGGGGCGGGTCATGGGTGCGACGAGGATGTCGCCGTCGGCGAGGCGGGCCGCGTCGGCGAGTTCGGTGAGGACCCGGGCGGTTCCCGTGGCGGTGCCGGGGCCGGCGCCGAGTCCGTGTGCCAGTGGGGTTGCCCGGTCCGCTGTTCGTGCCGCGGGTGCGGACTGCCCGCTGTCGCCGAGGGTGGTGATCGGGCGGGTCTGCACGAGCCACAGCTGTGGTCCCTCGAACGCGAACTCGAGGTCCTGCGGTTTGCCGTAGTGGGCTTCCACCGACGCGGCCAGCTTCGCGACCTGCACCACCTGGGTGTCGGCGAGCACCTGGCCGGTGGCGTCATCGGTCGAGAGTTCGACGCGGCGGTCGCCGGTGTCGGAGGGTTCGATCGCGAAGGCTTGGGTGCCGAGGTGTCGGTCGAGGACGGTGAAGCCGTCCTTCGCGACCACGTAGGTGTCGGGTTCGACCTGTCCGCCGACGATCACCTCGCCGAGGCCGAGGGCCGACTCGATGACGATCCGGTCCCGCGCGCCGGTGCGGGGGTCTGCGGTGAACGCGACGCCGGAGCGATCGGAGCGGACCATGCGCTGCACCACGACCGCGATCGACGGCTCGTCGTCGTAGTTGCGCAGAATCCGATAGGTCAGTGCCCGTGGGGACCACAGCGACGCCCAGCACTTGCGGAGCGCGTCGATCAGGGCGTCGACGCCGACGACGTCGGTGTAGCTCTCGTGGATTCCGGCGAACGAGGTGTCGGCGGCGTCCTCGGCGGGCGCGGAGGAGCGCACCGCGACCGACACGTCGTCGCCGAGGTCCCGGTACGCCCGCTGGATCTGGTCCTGCATGTTCTCCGGGAGAACGACGTCCCGGACGAGGCGCTGCAGTTCCTCGGCGGCGCGGGTGATCCGGGCGTCGTCGGCGGTGCGGGATGCGACGCCGCGCGCGGCGAGGTCGGCGCGGATACCGGCCGCGTCCATCGCCGCGAGGTACGCGTACTCGGGAACCGCGAAGCCCGGCGGCACCGGGAAGTGGTTGCGGGTGAGTTCGCCGAGGTTGGCGGCCTTGCCGCCGACCAACGGTGCGTCCGCGAGACCGAGTCGGTCGATGGACGCGGTCCAGCGCTGTTGTGTCCGGGCAGGCTGAGCGGTCATGGTCCGAGCTCCTCGGTCGGGACGCGGTGGTCGGTCACCGTCTGCTCTTCAGCAAACACCCGGCCGGGTGCGCTCGACAGGGCCCAAGGTCATCGGACGTGCCTGGCCCCGCGTGGTCGGTGCGTGGTCGGTGCGGAAAGGGCCCTTGGGCCCTTCCCCGGTCCGTGGCGCCGCGACGAGACTCGGTTGATAATGGCAGCCGGTGTGGCACTCCAGTCCATTCGAGAGGCAGTCGAGACGGCCTGCCGGGCGCCGTCGTTGCACAACAGTCAGCCGTGGCGGTGGACCATGTCCGGCGGCCGACTCCAGTTGCACGCCGACGGCTCCCGTTCGGTTCCTGTCGCCGATCCGATCGGCCGGCAGATGGTGATCAGTTGCGGTGCCGTGCTGCACCATTTCGCGGTCGTGATCTCCCGGTACGGGTGGGGCGCGGCGGTCGAGCGACTCCCCGACTCGCGGAACCCGATGCACCTGGCGACGGTGGCGTTCGAGCCCTTGCCCCGGTCGCGGGCCGCGGACACCGAGAACCGGTCGGATGCGTTGCGCACCGCGATCGCCCACCGGCGCACCGATCGCCGTCCGTTCGCCGCCCCGCGCCCCGCGGATCTCGTCGGCGTGGACGAGGATCTGGTCCCCCGGTTCGGGGCGTCCTTGACGATGCTCGGCGAGGACGGCCCGTCTCGGATGGCGGAGGCGGCGCGGAACAGCGCCTCGATCCGCCGCTACGATCCGGCCTACCACGCCGAACTGTATTGGTGGGCGGGCCATCGGCTGCCCGACCAGGGTATTCCCGGCGCGGCGCTGCCGGCCGAGGGCGCCGTCCCGGTCGGTCGCGAATTCCCGGTGGGTACGCTCGCGTCCCCGGAATCGGGCCCGGACCGGGCCGCGCTGGCCGTGATCAGCACCGAGGCCGACACCCGACTGGACTGCTGCGCAGCGGTGAGGCGCTGTCGCACGTCCTGCTCACGGCCACGTCGCGAGGCCTGGCCACGTGCCCCCTGACGCATCTCACCGAGGTGTCGGCGAGCCGGGCGCTGGTCGGTGATGCGGGCGCCGACGCGGGTGAGCGATTCCCGTTCCCTCAGATCGTGGTCCGTATCGGCGCCCGGCCCGGTGGTGATGCGCCGCCGATGACGGGTCGCCGTCCGGTCGACGAGGTGTGGCGGGCGTGAGGATCGAGAGGGTACGCGGCGGTCAGGAGTGGGTCTGTCGATCGATCTCGACTGCGATGTCGTCGGCCCATGCCTCGACTGCGCTCCATTCCCGGTAGTCGCCGTAGTGGCCGCCCATGGCGCGGAAGACCATTCGCCCGGCCCGACCGGTGTCGGCCGCGTCCGTGGCGCAGAAGCGGCCGCTGAAGCGGTGGTGCCCGCGGAGGTGGGTCCGGGCCCGTAGCTGCTGGACCGCGGTCGGCTCGCGGGTGCGCAGCATCCGTCGGAGCAGCGCCGTGACGGGGCGGGCGAGCGCGCTTCCCTCGTCGCCTACCATCCCGACCGAGAACGCCCAGACGGGGAGTTCCTCGGCGCCCGCGGCGAGATGGTCCACGAACCGCGCCGCCGTCGGTAGCCATTCGCTCTCGTGTACCGCACTGCCGATGACCAGGGTGCTCGGTCGCGTGCCGGCAGGTATCTCGGCGCAGTCGCGGACCTCTACGTCCAGGCCGCGGTGGGTCAGCCGCCGGCCGAGGCTGCGGGCGATCCCCGCGGTCGACCCGTGAGCCGACGCGTATGCGATCAGGGTCGGCATTGTCCGCCGTCCTCGTCTGCCGGAAGGCGGTCGAGGTCGGGGTGGGGGTGGGGGTCCGGGCCGCTCGGCCCGCTGACGACGCACGGTCGGCGCCGTTCGAACGCCCGCGCGATCGCATCGCCGACATCCACGGCGGAACCGGCCATCAGGTAGATCTGCGCGTCGAGCCTGCCCACAGCGTTCCCTCCGGTCGGTGGCCGGTCATGTTCGAACGATCATCAGCGGGCATGTCGCCGTGTGCAGGAGCGTCGTGCTGGTGGAACCGAGCAGCATGCCCGCGAAGCCGCCGCGCCCGTGGCTGCCGACCACGAGCAGTTCCATGTCCGCGGACTGCTCACGCAGCTCGTCCGCCGCCTGCCCCCGCACCACCATCGGTGACACGGCGGTCTCGGGGTAGCGCTCCTGCGAGCCGGCGAGGCTCTCGGACAGGACCGCCCGCTCGGCGACCTCCACCTGGTCCCACGGCAGGTCGAGTTGGTCGTCGAATGCCGTGGACAGCGCGAACGGCGACCAGGTGTGGATCGCGACGATGTCGGTGCCGCGCAGCGCCGCCTCCTCGAACGCCACGACCAGGGCCGATCGGCTGTTCTCGGAGCCGTCGATACCCACGACGACGGCGCCGGTTCCCGAAGTCTGACCTGCCTGTCCCCGGATCACGACAACCGGGCAGTGCGCGTGGGTGGCGAGGGCGGTGGTCACCGAACCGGCGAGCACCGCGGTGAGTCGGGTGAGCCCGCGGCTGCCGAGGACCATCATCCGTGCCGACTTCGAGACCTCGATCAGGACCGGCCGCGCCGAGCCCTCGAGAACCTCGGTCGTGACTTCGGTGGCGTCCGGGTCGGTCAGTGCGGTGCGGGCGATCGCGGTGGCCTCCGTGAGGTGCGCGTGTACGGCGCGGTCGCGGTCCGTGAAGTAGCTCGGCGGCAAGCGGATTCCGTCGCCGTACGGGGTGGGCGCACCCAGCGCGGTCACGATGTGCAATCTGCGACGGTGGTACCAGGCCTCCCGCGCCGCCCAGCTCACCGCGGCATACGACGTCGCGGATCCGTCGACTCCCACGACGATCGGCGATTCGGACTGGGCACCGTCCACGGTCGCTCCTCCAAACACGTTCGCGTCCCCCCATCGTTTCGGTGTCCGTCGCACGCGGGTAGGGCCGGAAGTCCCGGTGTCCGCGACCCGGTCCTGGCTGGGCCGAGTCCGCAAGGTCGTAGGAGTCCGCAGGTCGTAGGATCGGATCGAATGCACCTGGAGGTGCTCGGATGTTGACCGTCTTTCTGGTGGACGACCACGAGGTCGTGCGGCGTGGCCTGGCCGAACTCATCGACGCGGACTCCGAGATGGAGGTGATCGGGCAGGCGGAGAACCGCTCGCAGGCGCTGGCGCGGATTCCGGCGCTGCGGCCGGACGTCGTACTCCTCGACGTCCGGTTGCCCGACGGGAGCGGTATCGATGTGTGTCGCCAACTCCGCACGCGTCTGCCGGAGCTCCGCTGCTTGGTGGTCACCTCGTTCCGGGACGAGCGCGCGATGCGGGAGGCCACCGCTGCCGGCGCGAAAGGCTATGTGGTCAAGGATATTCGGGGAATGCAGCTGGTGGAGGCCGTGCGGGAGGTTGGGGCCGGTCGCACCCTCCTCGACAGCCGTGTGGGGCGGCCCACGCCGGCGAAGGTGCGCGGGGATGGTCTGCCGAGCGATCTGACCGAGCAGGAGCGGCGACTGCTGGTGTTGCTCGGTGAAGGACTGACCAACCGGCAGATCGCGGCACGGATGTTCCTTGCGGAGAAAACGGTGAAGAACTACGTGTCGCGGCTGCTGGCGAAGCTCGGGGTGGAGCGCCGTACCCAGGCCGCGGTCCTGGCGACGAAGTTGCAGGTGACCGACGGTATCGACTGACGTGCCGCCTACAGCGTGTCTTCTGATCGATCGCGCCCGGTCAACCCATGGGTTGACGGAGGATAACCGTTCGCACCTCCAACGGCTCGCGACACGGATGCCTTGCGTTCACCGATTCGTCGCCGAGTGATGGCATCGTTCGGCTGCCCATCGAGGACGAGAGAAGGCGACAGAGATGCGCGAATCTATGCGACGCAGGCGTTTTACCTATCCAGGCGCACTCGCGCTGTGCGTGATCGCGGCATTCGCGATCGCGCAGCCGGTGGCCGCGGCACCGCGGCAAGCATCCCCACAAGATCTCTGGACCGTGCCGACCCGACCAGCTACCGACTTCACAATCCTGGTGGCCTACAGTTTCGGCAACCGGATCCCTGCCGGAGTGGATCCGACGCGGACGGTGGGTCAGCCGGGGCCGGTCAACGAGGCGCTGGCGGACGCCGTCGTCGCGACTCGCGGAACTCGGACGGTACCGATCTACGCGCAGACCGAAATCGCATCGGTCCTGCACGGCAAGTATGGATTGACCGACGTCATTGAAATCGGCCCGGATCAGACACCCGACGGCACGCTCGTCTATCTGTCGACCGACGGAGTCGCGAAGAAGGTCGCGTCGTTGCGCGGCCCACGCGCTGGCGATGATGTTGTCGGCGTCATCGCGTTCAGCGACCACCAGTGGCGTTCGGTCTACACGACTGTCGCGGCGGGGTTCCACGCTTACGGCCCAGCCGGTATAGCGATGCCCGCGACCTACGACCCGTTTTCCGGACAAGACTGGACCCGCAGCCGGGAGAGCTATCTGCCCCGCGACATCGCAGGGCGGGTCTCGTTGCTACCGCAGTTGGTCTCCGCCAGCTAGCTAGTGCGTGTCTCGTGGATAGCGGCGGCTGGATCGGCGACACTGCTCGTTGTGTCGCGCGCCGACTACCCTACCGATGACCAGTGGTCGTCGATCGAACCGCCGGTTCCCTTCCCCGACGGATTACGGGGGGTGCCAGGGCGGGGTGCCTGTGGACCAGTGTCGTTCACCGACGGATCGTTCTTCGACGACCGGCTCATGAGCCGCGCCGGACAGGACTTCCGGAGGCATTCCGGGCGTGGTAACGGACCAGAAGAACGACGACATCCGCACGAGGAAGTGGCCATGACGTTCGCCATCATCATCTCCGTCGTCCTCATCGCCGGCAGCATTGGCTACATCGCGTACCTCTTCATCCGTGACCACCGAATTCGATCACAAGGGCGCGACATCCGGGCCCTGGTGGAGGACGTCCGCCATATCAGCACAAACGACAGTGGTGCGGTGACGATCCGATACCGACTCTCCTGGCGCGAGAACGGTGAGACGAAACACCTGGAAGGTGAGGAGACCATCCCCGGGTTCTACTCGCCGAACGTGCAGAAGGGATGTGAGGTCAACATCCGATACCTGGATGACCACCACATCCTGTTCGTCTTCGACCAGTAGGGCGGCCGCCCAACCCCGGCAGCGGGGGCCTCTGACTCGACCGGATGCAGTACTCCAGGAGACACGCCCTAGTCCTGCCGGTGACGGCCGCGCAACCGCTTGTAGGCGTAGTCGGCGGTGAGCAGCGTGGGCATCCCCGCGATCGCCACGACCCATCCGGCGATCGACGGCGGAGACTGCCCGAGGACTTTTGCGATCGGCCCGACCGTCAGGAACAGCAGCAGGATGGCGAACTCGGCCGCGACCGCCCACAACAGCATCCGATTACTCGTCCACCCGAGCCGCCAGACCGGCCGGGTCGCGCTGCGGCAGGCAAACGCATTGGCGATCTGGCCCAACACGACCGCCGTGAACGCCGCGCCGGACGCGGTCACCAGGACGGTACCTGCGGGCGGCTCTCCGCCCAGGTGCCAGCCCGCCAGCGACAGCACGACTATGAACGCGAGCATCTCCACGATCGATTCGACGGGTCCGAGCACCGCGAACACGCGAGTGAGCAACTTGCGGTCCATCAGGTGCCGGCGCTCCGGCGACTGGGTCATCACCCGCTTGCTGGGTGCCTCACTGCCGAGCGCCAGTGCCGGCAGCAGATCGGTACCGATGTCCAGGCACAGGATCTGGAGGACACCGAGCGCGAGCGGCACGTGGCCCCCGGACAGGGCCCAGATCACGAACGGCGTCAGCTCGGCGACATTGGCGGTCAGGTGGTAGGTGAGGAACCTGCGAATGTTGGCATACGTCGCGCGGCCCTGCTCGACGGCGGCGACGATGGTGGAGAAGTCGTCGTCGAGAAGTACCAGGTCGGCAGCCTCGCGTGCGACGTCGGTGCCTCCCGCACCCATCGCCACCCCGATGTCGGCCTCTCGCAGCGCGGGGCCGTCGTTTACACCGTCACCGGTCATCGCGACCACCTGGCCGCGGGCCTGCAATGCCTTCGCGACACGCAGCTTCTGCTCGGGCGAGACGCGGCTGACGACGACGCCGTCGTGATCGAGCATTTCACCGAGTGTCGTCTCGTCCGCCGGCAGATCGGCTCCTTCCATCACCGTCGCGTCGGCGCCGACCAGTCCGATCTCACGTGCGACGGCCACGGCGGTCGCGGGGTGATCACCCGTCAACATGACGACCTTGATGTGCGCGCGACGGGCGTCGGCCAACGCGTTCGGCACGGTCGACCGGGGCGGATCCTCGATCCCGAACAGGCCGAGCAGAGTCAGGTCGCATTCGATGACGTCGACCGCGTCCCCGGCGACGTCGGGCGTTCCTGGGGGCAGGTCCCGGTTCGCGACGGCCAGGACCCGTAACCCCCGGGCCGCCATCTCGTCGACGGTCTCGTGCGCCGCAGCGACGGTTGCGTCGTCCGGTCCGGTGCAACGCGGCAGGACCGAATCCGGCGCCCCCTTGAGCATCAGGGTCCGGCCGACGACGACCGACTCACGTCGGCGCACCGGGTCGAACGCGTACCGTCGGTCGGCCGTGGCCCGCACCGAATCGGTACGGCCGACGATCCGCCGGGAGAAGGCGTCGATAGCCGCCTCCATCGGGTCTCCGACGACGGCCCATTCGCCATCCCCGGTCGGGGTGTCGGTGTCGCGGACGATGCCGCCCTGTGACGCCGTGATCGCGGTCCGGCCCAGGCGCTCCGCCGCTGCGCGTGCCGTAGCCGGGCCGGTGATCTCGGCGGTCGGTTCGTATCCGACGCCGGCGACGGTGAGGGATCCGTTCGGGGTCCACGCCTCGGTGACCGTCATCCGGTTCTGGGTGAGTGTGCCGGTCTTGTCGGTGCAGATCACGGTGGTGGAGCCGAGGGTCTCGACGGCCTCGAGGTGCCGCACCAGGGCGTTCCGGTGCACCATTCGCTGGGCACCCATCGCGAGCGAGAGCGTGACGGTGGGTAGCAGGCCCTCGGGGACCAGAGCGACGGTGACTCCAACTGCGAACAGGAAACCGTTGTGCGCGGGCGCGCCGAGTGTCAGCGACAGGGCGAAGAATGCGGAGCCGACCCCGAGCGACAGCGCCGCGATCGTGCGGACGACGCGTCGCAACTCAGTGGCTAGAGGACTCGGCGGGCGTCGCACGCCGGCGGTCATGGACGCGATATCGGCGAGTCGGGTGTCGGCCGCGGTCGCCGTCACGACGCCGTCACCCTGGCCGCCGACAGCGAAGGTGCCGGCCCACGCCTCGCTGTCGGCGGACTTGTGGACGGGTTCGCTCTCCCCGGTGAGGGTGGATTCGTCCACCGCGAGATCGTGCGATACGAGCACTCGGACGTCGGCGGGAACCCGGTCCCCACCGGCGAGGGCGACGGCATCCCCGACCACGATCTCGCTCGCGTCGATGGTGCGCAGTTGGCCGTCGCGTCGCACGACGACCGCGGCCGGAAGGAGGTCGCGGAGTCGTTCGGCGGCCTTCTCCGCCCGCTGTTCCTGCACGTACGCGAAGATCCCGTTGACGAGGATCACGACGATGATGGCGATCGCCAACTGTGGCATGCCCGCGATCGCGGCCAGAGTGGCGGCGATCCACAGCATGATCGCGAAGAAGTGCGTCAGCTCGGCAACGAGTTTCCGCCACCGCGGCACGGGACGGGCGGCCGGCAGACGGTTGGGGCCGTCGGCGCGAAGGCACGCGGCCGCGTCCGGGGAGGACAATCCGATTGTTGCGGCGGCGGACAGCTCGTCCGTCGAGACTCGCGCCATACTCCGCTCCATCCGCCCGGATCGACCGCCCGGACTCGACACTGCCCCTGTCCGGTCTGATCAGCTAGGGGCCTTCGTCATCGGTTGCCGGACGGCGCGGCCCAGTGGCGCACGGCGGCGTGCAGCGAGTCCTGCAGCGGCCCGGATGTGTCGATATCGGTCGCCCCGGGCCAGGCGTCGGCCCGCTGCGCCATGGCGCGGGCAATGTCGGGCGTGGCCTCCGAGTCGTGGTCGCGTTCGGTGGCGGCGCGGGCCCGCAGTCGCGACTCGGTGACCGCCGGCGGGGCGACGCATCGCAGCGCGACCAGGTCGGCGACGGCGTCCGACGCCATCGCCTCGGCCCGCCGGCGCAGCCGGGCGTCCGTCCACGACGCGTCGAGGACGACGGAGATGCCCCGCCCCAGGGCCTCGCGGGCCCGGCCCAGGATCGTCGCGTATACCCGGTCCGTGGATTCGGTGGAGTACCGGCCGCCGCGGAATCCGGGGGCCGGGTCGCGGCCGCGTTCGTCGGCGAACAGGTCACGGCGGATCGCGTCGCTCGACAGCAGCAGCGCGCCCACCGATTCCGCCAGGCGCGCCGCGACCGTGGACTTACCGGACGCGGGCAGCCCTCCCACCAGGGCGAGGCGAACCGCCCCGCGGCGCAGGTGTTCCGCGGCCAGTGCGGTGTGGCGAAGTGCGTCCTGCGCGGACTCGGACCGGCCCTGCAGGTGCCGGACACAGTCGACCTTGGCCCGCATGAAGGCGCGGTAGGCGATGTAGTGGTGGCGCAGCGCGTCGGGCGCAGCGTCGTCGGCCTGACCGGTGTACCGGTCCAGGAAACGGGTCGCCAGGTCGGCGCGGCCCTGGAACTCGAGATCCATCGCGAGGCAGGCGGCGTCGTCGAGGCCGTCGACGTACCGGAGTCGGTCGTCGAACTCGAGACAGTCCAGGACGCGTGGACCGTCGCGGAGGCAGAAGATGTCGTCCGCCAGCAGGTCGCCGTGGCCGTCGACGATCCGGGCTTGCGTGATGCGGTCCGCGAACAACTGCCCGCGCCCGTCGAGGAACCTGTTCACGGTGCGCTCGAGCGCGTCCAGGCGGTCGTCGCAGACGACGTCCTGCGGCATCGTCCGAGTCTCGCGAAAGTTGTTGCGCCACCGCCGGCGGACCGCCTCGATGGTCCCCTCGTGATCGACGTGCGGGCCGCGGTGCGCGCTTCGATGGAATCTTGCGATCAGGTCGGCGATCTCATCGACCCGATCCTGGACCGGCACCTCCGAACGCAGCAGGGCCGACAGCCGCGCCTTCTCGGGCATCCGGGTCATCACGACGAGGGGTTCGCCGTCGCGGCCGTCCGGGTCACGGAGTTCCGTCATGCCGAGATAGACGTCGGGCGCGAGACGACGGTTCAGTTCGACCTCCCGGGCGCACACCGCGACGCGGGCCGCGCGCGTGCTGAAGTCGAGGAAGTCGGTGCGTATCGGCTTCTTCGCCTTGTAGACGCGATCGCCGAGGAGGAACACGACGCCGGAATGGGTCTCGTGCAGGGCCGCGAACGGCTGCTCGGCGGAATCGTCCGCGGAACCTCCGGTGCGAGTGTCCAACGACGGTCAGCCGACCTCGCCGTGCTCGTCGTAGTGGCCCTCGTGTTCGGCGTGCCGGTGCCCGTCGTGGATGTAGTCGACGTGGTCGCCGTGCTGGACCTTCTCATGACCGCAATTGTCGCCGTGGACGTGGGGATGGTCGGATGGATCGTGCGGATGGTGTTCGGGACCGGTCATGACCCCTGCCTTTCGGTCGTCTCCGCGCTGTCGACTTCCACGGTAGTGGCGTCTCGGGTGCGGCGGTACAGATTCTCGATCTCCTCGCGCCGGCACACACGGGTACCCGCGGTGGTGAGCATCGCGGCGCCGGCCGCGATGCCGAGGCGGACGGCGTCGTGCAGGCACCAATTCCGGGCGAGACCGACGGTGATGCCGGCAACCATCGCGTCTCCGGCGCCGACCCCGCTGCGGAAACGGACCGGGAGCGCTGCGAATCGCTCGGCAGATTCGGCGGTGACCGCGATGGCGCCGCGCGCCCCCAGCGAGATCACCACCGCCTCGCATCGACCCTCCGTCACGAGTTCGCGTGCGGCCCGGACCTGGTCGGGTTCGTCGACCAGATCGCGACCGGCCAGTTCCCGGAGCTCGCGGATGCTCGGCTTCAGTAGGTACACCCCGGCGTCGATGTGGCGTAGCGGTTCGCCGGACGTGTCCACGATGCAGCGGGCGCCGAGATTGCGTGTCATTGCGACGACCCGCGCGTAGAAGTCCGGTGGGGCGCCCGGGGGCAGGCTCCCGCTGGCCACCACGAGCTGGGCGTCCCGGGCCACCTCCGCGAGTAGGGCGAGGCAGCGTTCCTGGTCGGCCAGGCTCATGTGCGGGCCCGGCAGCACGAACCGGAACTGGTCCCCGGTGCTCAGTTCGTCGACAGTGAGACTCTCCCGGGTGGCGCCGTCGATGGGAACCCGACGGTTCCACACACCCTCGCGATCCAACAGCGCACCCAGGACCGTTCCGGTCGCCGAGCCGACCGGGAACACCGCGACCACGGACTCCCCCAACACGCGCGCGATCCGTGCGACGTTGATCCCTCCACCACCGGGGTCGTAGCGGGGCTCCGCGCAACGAATCTTGTCGGTCGGCCCCACGACCCCGGCGCTCGTCGAGATATCGAGCGCCGGATTCATGG
The DNA here is from genome assembly GCF_052113525.1 of Rhodococcus sp. TAF43. Taxonomy (NCBI): domain Bacteria; kingdom Bacillati; phylum Actinomycetota; class Actinomycetes; order Mycobacteriales; family Nocardiaceae; genus Rhodococcus; species Rhodococcus sp. TAF43. The sequence goes on along the minus strand of NZ_JBFRDL010000010.1, from coordinate 55,745 downwards.
TCAGCGTGACGATCGCCGGCATCGCAGGCCGCCTCCCTCTGGCCCGGGCGATGGCCGCCCCCGCCTCCTGAGTCCGATCGTCATCGGCGCGGCCGACGCGGTCCAGGGCCGAACGGCCCTTTACTCCGGCCGAGTGAGCTGTCCCAATGGACGAGAGGGGGTGCCATGAACGCAGTCATCGATCGGCGCGCACTCGACGATCTGATCCGAGTGTTGCGCGGCGACGGTCGCCGAGTCGTGGGACCGACGGTCCGCGACAGCGCGATTGTGCTCGCCGAGCTCGAGTCGGGCACACAACTGCCCGACGGGTGGGGTGTGTTCACAGCCCCCGGCGAGTATCGGTTGCGCCGCCGCGACGACCAGGCCGTATTTGCGCACTCGTCGGGCCCGATGTCGTTCAAGCAGTACCTGCATCCCGCGCACCGGGTGCTGTGGTCGTGCGACGACGGCGAATTCTCGGCGCCGGTGGACCCGCCGCCGGCATATGTGTTCCTCGGTGTCCGCGGCTGCGACCTCGCCGCGATCCGGACGCTGCACCGGGTCCTGTCAGCGGAATCCGACAGTTACTCCGCCCGCGTGCTGAGGAATCTGATCGTGATCGCAGTCAACTGCACCGAGCCGGGCGGAGTGTGCTTCTGTGCCTCGATGGGCACCGGTCCCGACGTCGCCGCCGACTACGACCTCTCCCTGACCGAGCACGTGGACGACGACGGGCACTGGTTCCTCGTCGACGTCGGCACCGAGACCGGGCAGCACCTGCTCGACCGGATCCCGCACCGCGCCGCGGCCGACGCCGAGACCGAGGACTGCCGCGCCGCGGTGACGGCGGCCGCCGGCGCGATGGGCCGGGAGATGCCCGACGTCGATCTGCGCGCGCTGCTGCGCGCCGCGCGCGACGAACCGGTGTGGGAGGAGGTCGCGGCCCGCTGCCTGACCTGCGGGAACTGCACCATGGTGTGCCCGACGTGCTTCTGCACCACCACCGAGGACGTCAGCGAACTCACCGGCGACCACACCGAGCGCCGGCAGCACTGGTCGTCGTGCTTCGAGCTCGATTACTCGCACCTGCACGGCGGCAACGTCCGCACCAGCGGCGAGAGCCGCTACCGCCAGTGGATGACGCACAAACTGGGTACCTGGTTCGATCAGTTCGGCAGCTCGGGGTGCGTCGGCTGCGGCCGGTGCATCGACTGGTGTCCCGTCGGCATCGACATCACCGAGGAGGCGGCGCGGCTGACCGGTGCGTTGCCCGGAGCCGGGCAGTCGCCGTGACGACCGGTGCGGGTGCCTCCGCGTCGCGACTCCTGTTGCCGGGGCTGGACGAGGCGGGACGCGACCGGCTCGAGGCGCTGTCGACGCCGACGCTGTGGCTGCCCGGCGAGTTCGTGTTCCGGGAAGGCGAGCCGGCCCGTCGATGCTGGCTGCTGCGGCGCGGCAGGGTGTCGTTGAGCACGTCGGTGCCCGGCCGGGGGGATGTCGTGATCGAGACGCTCGCCGCCGGGGACGTGCTGGGCTGGTCGTGGTTGCGGCCCCCGCGGGTGTGGGACTTCGCTGCCGTCGCGGCCGACACCACCGAGGCGTGGGAGGTCGACGCCGTGGCCCTGCGCGACGCGGCCGAGGCCGATCCGGCGTTCGGCTATGCGGTGTCGCAGGCGCTGTCCGCCGTCCTCCTCGACCGACTCCAGGCCACCCGCGCGCGCCTGTTGGATCTCTATGCGAACCCCGGTGGCTCGCCGTGACCGCGACGGTCGTGCCGACCGCGCACCGGGTGCTGCGGCGCACGGTGGAGACGCACGACTCGGTGACACTGGAACTGTGCCCGGTCCACGCGCCCCTGCCGGGCTTCCGGCCGGGCCAGTTCATGATGCTGTGTGCGCCGGGAGTCGGCGAGATCCCGATCTCGTCGTGCGGCGATCCGACCGCACGACACGGGGTCTCGGTGCACACGATCCGGCGTGTGGGCGCGGTCAGCGCGGCTCTGCACGACGCGGACGTCGGACGCATGATCGGGGTGCGTGGACCGTTCGGCACTGGTTGGAACCTCGCGGCGGCCACCGGACGGGACCTGCTGATCATCGCCGGCGGGGTCGGTTTCGCCGCGGTCCGGGCGCCCGTGCTCGCGGTCCGCGCCGACCGGGCCGCATACCGCGCGGTCACCGTCGTCGTCGGTGCCCGCAGCCCCGAGGAGATCCTCTATCGGGGCGAACTCGACGACTGGCGAGCGGCGGGCATCGACGTCCTCGTCACTGTCGACCGGCCGGCTCCCGGCTGGTCGGGGCCGATCGGGTTCGTCACCGAAGTTCTCGGACGCCTCGACCTCGACCCCGCCCGAACCCGGGCGATTCTGTGTGGACCGGAGGCGATGATGCGGTTCTCGGTGCGGGTCCTCCTGGGTCAGGGCGTCGCACCGGACGCCGTCGAGGTCTCGCTGGAACGCAACATGCAGTGCGGCATCGGGGTGTGTGGGCACTGCCAACTCGGCGAGCTGTTGCTGTGCCGCGACGGTCCCGTCGTCGACTACGCATCCGCCGCACCGCTCATGCATACCCGGGAGCTGTGATGAGTGCCCCGACACCCGCAACCCGGCCGTCTCTCGCGGTGTGGAAGTTCGCGTCCTGCGACGGTTGTCAACTCTCGCTGCTCGACTGCGAGGACGAACTGCTCGGCGTCGCCACGCAACTGCAGATCGCCCACTTCCTCGAGATGTCCAGCGCGGTGATCGAGGGTCCGTACGACCTGTCGCTCGTGGAGGGTTCGGTCACCACCGCCACGGACGTGGACCGCATCCACGCGATCCGGGACAACTCCAAGCGGCTGGTCACGATCGGTGCCTGCGCGACCGCCGGCGGAGTGCAGGCGCTGCGCAACTTCGCGGATGTCGTCGAGTTCGCCGACGCGGTGTATGCGAGCCCGGAGTACATCGAAACGCTCGCGACGTCGACACCGATCTCCGCCCATGTGCAGGTGGACTTCGAGCTGCGCGGTTGCCCCATCGACCGGCGACAACTGATCGAGGTGATCACCGCGTTCCTGGCGGGCCGGACCCCGAACGTCCCGAACACCAGCGTGTGCACCGAGTGCAAGCGTCGCGGCCTGACGTGTGTCATGGTCGCCGACGGAACCCCGTGCCTGGGGCCGGTCACCCATGCCGGGTGCGGTGCCCTGTGTCCCGCGCACGCCCGGGGCTGCTACGGCTGTTTCGGTCCCACTCCGAACCCCAACATCGCGTCACTGGCAGGCTGGCTGCGCCGGTGCGGCATGGACGATGCCGGCATCGGCCGCGTGTTCTCGACGTTCAACGTCGCGGACCCCGACTTCGACGAGGGCCGCAGGTATGGGCACTGACGGTTCCGGGACTCCCGACCCGCCCGGCCGCGACGCGGCAACAGTGCGCCGGCTGACGGTGCGGGCGCTGGCCCGGGTCGAGGGCGAGGGCCGCCTCGACGTGACGGTCCGCGGCGACACGGTCGAGGACGCGCGACTGGACATCTACGAGCCGCCGCGCTTCTTCGAGGCGTTCCTGCGGGGCCGGGACTTCCAGGAGCCGCCGGACATCACGTCCCGCATCTGCGGGATCTGCCCGGTCGCCTACCAAGTCAGTGCCTGCAACGCGCTCGAGCAGGCGTGCGGGGTGACCCCCGGACCGCGGCTGCTCGCGTTGCGCCGGCTGCTGTACTGCGGTGAGTGGATCGCCAGCCACACGCTGCACATCTACTTCCTGCACGCACCGGACTTTCTGGGCGTCCCGGATTCGATCGCACTGGCCCGGATCGACCGCGCGGCCGTCGAGCGCGGTCTGGCGCTCAAGAAGGCCGGGAACGCGATCCTCGAGACCATCGGCGGGCGACCCATCCACCCGGTGAACGTGCGCGTCGGCGGGTTCTATCGCGCACCGACCGTCGAGGAACTGGCGACCCTCACCGGGACCCTCCGGGCCGCCCTGGACGCCGCCGCGGAGACCGTCGAGTGGGTCGCGGGTTTCGACTTCCCGGACGTCGAACTGGATCCGGTGCTGGTGGCACTCCACGACGAACACCGGTACGCGATCGAGGACGGTGTGGTGCGCACCAGCGGTGGGGCACAGTTCCCCGCCGCCGAGTTCGATCGGCACGTCGTCGAGCGGCAGGTGCCGACCTCGACGGCCCTGCACGCGCGGCTCGACGGCGAGCGGTATCTGACCGGCCCTCTGGCGCGGTTCACCCTCAACTCCGACCACCTCTCTCCCCTGGCCCGGCGGGCGGCGACCGCGGCCGGGCTCGGTGACGAGTGTCGAAACCCCTACCGCAGCATCGTTGTTCGCGCGGTCGAGGTCCTGTACGCCGTCGAGGAGGCGCTGCGCCTGATCGAGGAGTACGAGCGGCCCGAGCCCGCGGTCGCGATGGAGGCTCGGCCCGGGGTGGGCCACGGCGTCAGCGAGGCGCCGCGTGGGCTGCTCTACCACCGTTACCGCATCGGCGACGACGCCCTGATCGACGACGCGGTCATCGTGCCGCCGACGGCGCAGAACCAGGATGCGATCGAGGCCGATCTCGTCGCGCGGATCGGTGAGCACCTCGACCTCGACGACGACGCACTGACCGGTCTGTGCGAGCGGACGATCCGCAATCACGATCCGTGCATCTCGTGTGCGACCCACTTCCTCGACCTTCGGATGACCCGGTCGTGAGGGCCGCGGTGATCGGCATCGGCAACGAGTTCCGCCGCGACGACGGGGTGGGTCCGGCGGTGGTGCGAGCTCTGAGCGGTCGCCTGGCTGCGGAGATCCCGGTGTGTATCCCCGCAGATACCGTGGATCTGGTCACCGCCTGGTCGGGCACCGACATCGCCATCGTCGTCGACCTGCTGCAGTGTGCGCGGCCCCGTCCTGGACGGGTGCGGCGAGTCGCCACCGACGGCTTCGCCGGCGCGGGCGAGGTCGGCGGGCACCGGGTGGACGTGGCCGCCGCACTCGCACTGTCCCGGGTATTGGGCACGGCGCCGCGCCGGTTGGTGACGTTCACCGTCGAGGGCACCGACGTCCGGTCGGGAGTGGGACTGTCGACACCGGTGCGGCGCGCGGTCCCGCGGGTGGCCGCCGCGGTCGAGGCCGAGCTCGTCAGCGGAAGCGTTCCGCGGCCCGGGCCATCGCGACCAACCGGTCGGCGAGTTCGGTGAGTTCGGCATGGTCGGCGTCCTCGGCGACGGCGGTGGCGACGTCCTCCGCCGCGCACCGCAGCTCGAACATCCGATCGGAGAGGGCCGAGGACTCCTCGGCGGTGAGCACCAGGGCGTCGACCGGGATGGATGTGCCCTTGACCGCGATGCGCTGCTCGTAGGCGCGCTGGCGGCACGACTGACGGCAGTACCGGCGGCGGCGCCCGATCCCGGCGGGAGCCACCTCGCGGCCGCACCACACGCACGATTCGGGTCTCCGGGAAGCTGCAGCCATGGACGCACACCTTACTGCGGGCTGACCCTCGTGCAGGGCGACGTACCCGGTAACATGGGGCGGCCGCATCCACGTGAGTCTCGGGAACGTTCCGGGATTCCGGGACGTTGTAGAGGGTTGTGAACGCTCGGTGCGCCGCCCACGGCGAACTGGCGCGGCGGAAGAACGAGGAGAGGACACCCCCATGGCAGATCGCGTACTTCGAGGTAGCCGGCTCGGAGCGGTGAGCTACGAGACCGACCGCGACCACGACCTGGCGCCCCGTCGCATGGCTCGCTACCGGTGCGACAACGGCGAGGAGTTCGACGTCCCGTTCGCCGACGACGCCGAGATCCCCGGCACCTGGCTGTGCAAGAACGGTCTCGAGGGCACCCTCCTGGAGGGCACCGCCCCCGAGGCGAAGAAGGTCAAGCCCCCGCGCACCCACTGGGACATGCTGCTGGAGCGTCGCTCGGTCGAGGAGCTCGAGGAGCTGCTCAAGGAGCGTCTGGACCTGCTCAAGGCGAAGCGGCGCGGCGCATAGCCCGCTCGCTCGCACACGAACGCTTCGGCGCCGCCACGGAACTCCGTGGCGGCGCCGCTGTCTGTCCCGGCCGGGTGGCCTCGATCACGACCGCGCCCCGTGTTTCCCGACGGAAACGGGCGGTCAGCAGTTGCTGGGCGCAGGCTCCCCGCGGAACCGGGCGTCGAGGTAGTCCAGGGCGCGCGGCGCCCCGAGAACCGCGGTGGTGAGATGGTCGGGGCTCGGGAACAACTCCAACTCCACCGTCGCGCCGGCCCGGCAGTAGCGCTGCACGGTCGCGACGATCGAGTCCACGGGGATCAGCGCATCGGTGGGGCTGTGCCACTCGTACAGCGGGGCCGTCGGCACGCCCGGATACCGTTCGATGCTGTTGTCGTCGAGCACCGCCTCCGCGGCCGGACTGGCGAGCAGGTCGGTCGTGCGGGAAATCTCTGCCGCACTGTGACCCGCGCCGGTGGCGAGGATGTCGTTGGTGCATGCGTTGGCCAGCGCGTTGCGCATGGCGATCCCTTTGTCGTTCAGTTGCTCGCTGATGGGCAGCAGGTCGGGATACTCCCGTTCGAGTCCGATCGCGGCCGCGAGCGCCAGCCCGAACGCGGGGTGGGGCGCGGTGCCCAGCGCCTGCGCCATCTTGCCGATGTTCATCGGCGCACCACCGGAGGCCACGCCCACGATGTTCAGTTCGGGCGCGTAGGACGGGGCGAGGGCCGCCGCGAACGAGGTGGCCATGCCTCCGCCGGAGTATCCCGCCAGCGCGACGGGGCTCGCGGCCAGGCCCAGGTCGGGGACGCGCTGCACCGCGCGGATGCCGTCGAGGGTGATCTGTCCGCCGAGCCGCGCGGCGCCGTACGCGCTGGTGGGTCCCAGATGGTCGGGCAGGGCCACGGTCCATCCGCGGGCGAGCGCGACGTTCAGGGCCGGGGACTCGCGAATCATCAGGTTCGGGTCGTTGGTGTACAGCGCGCGCGACGGGGCGCATGTGGCACCGAGGGCATTGATGATGTGCTGGAGCGACAGCAGCGGGCCGTTCTGCTGCCGGTTGTCGGGCACGAGAACCGTGGTGACGGCGGCGATCGGGTGGTTCTCGGAGTTCGTGGACCGGAACTTGAGCTGCCACACCGACGTGTTCGGGAACTGCGGCAGCGGCGGCATACGGCGGGTCGCGAGGACGTCCCCGGGTGCCGCGCCGGCCGCCGCGTCCTGCTGGCTGTAGAACGGATCGGGATCGGCGACCGGATAGATCGGTGACGCCGAGACGGCCGACGGCGCGAGGACCGTCGCGCACACGATCACTGCGGCCGTGACGAGCGCTCCCCCCACGCCGCCACGGCTCGTGTCCGGCAGCAACCGCGACCACCGTGGTCGCGGCGCTCGCACCAGGAACTGCATGGACATCCCCCCTCGAAGTCCTCGGATTTCTCCGTGGAATTGTGTGTTTTCACCGAATTGCGCATTTGGATGAATATCGGAATGCGCGCGAGTCGAGGACCTTTGACCGGTCGGCGACTCAGCTTATGCGACTCCTTCGGAGAATCCCTCCAATCCGGTGAACGACTTTGCGCGACGGACATATTGGAGGCCGAATACCGCACGATCGCGTGCGATGCAATCGAATCCGGACACATCGACACGGGTCGTGACCGCACTGTCACCGAACCGATCGAGGCGCTCGCGGGACCTCCACCCGAAATGCGGCAAGGATTCGCCTCGCCTAGTCGCCCGTGACATCATGAAGAGAACGCACGCAGCTAGCGGATTCAGCTGACGCGATGGCTCGCAGAACTACCGCGCCGGTCCAGCAGACGTAAGGCGAGGTGGCGCATGGACGACACCAACGGCCCCGCGAGGGCCTGCACCTCAGAACCCCCCGTGGATGCGATCTCGGCCGAGCAGCCGGGGTTGGCTCGTCTGCGGGCGGAACTCGACGCGATCGATGACCGGCTACTCGAGGCCATTCGAGCCCGCATCGATGTGTGTGTCCGGATAGCGGAGGTGAAGCGACATCAGCGAATCCCGATGATGCAGCCCGGTCGCGTGAACCTCGTTCAGGCACGCGCCGAGGAATTCGCTCGCGCGAACGGGCTGTCTCCCGATTTCCTCCGCAGCCTGTACGAATTGATGATCGGCGAGACGTGTCGCGTCGAGGACGTCGTCATCGGGTCCAACGGCGACACGAATCGTGCTACGGGCTGATGGCGCCATGTCGACCCGCACACTCCTGATCGACAACTACGACTCGTTCACCTACAACCTCTACAGCCTGTTGTCGGAGGTGAACGGCGAACCGCCGTGTGTGGTGAAGAACGATGTGGACTGGGCGTCGGTGGATATCGGCACCTTCGACAACATCGTCATCTCCCCCGGTCCGGGACGCCCGGACCGCAAGCGGGACTTCGGTGTCAGCGCGCGGGCGATCGCGAATCGGGAGATTCCGGTGCTCGGGGTGTGCCTGGGCCACCAGGGCCTGTGCCACCTGTTCGGGAGCAACGTCGGGCTGGCGCCGGTCCCGATGCACGGTCGGCTGTCGCCGATCCGGCACAGCGGTGCCGGGATCTTCGCCGGCATCCCGTCGCCGTTCCAGGCCGTCCGCTACCACTCGCTCATCGTGGAGAGTCTGCCACCGGAACTCGAGCAGCACGCCTGGACGGACGAAGGCCTGATCATGGCGGCGAAGCACCGCCGACATCCCCTGTGGGGGGTGCAGTTCCATCCGGAGTCGATCTGCACGCAGTACGGGCGCGAACTGATGGGCAACTTCCGTGATCTGACACCGACGCACTCGGGCAGGTCGTCGACGCGGACCGTGTCCGTGTCCCCGCCGCCGCGCGCCGACTCCGGTGCAAGGTCCGGGGGCCCGGCGGAGGCGAAGCCCAGGTACGTCGTGCACACCCGGCGGGTGGATCGCGCTGTCGATCCGCAGGACGTCTACGGCCGATTGTTCGCGGACGGACCGAACAGCTTCTGGCTGGACGGCAGCGCCGCGATCGAGCCGGAGTCGAAATTCTCGGTCATGGGCGACTGCTCCGGTCCGCTCGCCGAGTACGTCACGTATCGAGTGGCCGAGACGACCGTCTGTGTCCACCGCGACGGTCGCCCCGTCGAATCGGTGCACCAACGCTTCTTCGACTACATCGACGAGCAGTTGCGGGAGCGAGCGGTGCCGGCGGTCCCGGACCTGCCGTTCGCGTTCGGCCTCGGATACGTCGGGTACCTCGGCTACGAGCTGAAGGCGGACGCCGGCAGCCAGTTGGTGCACACGTCGCCGACGGCCGACGCGGCCTTCGTCTTCGCCGACCGCGCGGTGGTGATCGACCATCTCGGCGGCCGCTGCTATCTGCTCGCCCTCAGCGAGGACCCCGACGATCCGCGAGTGGCGGAGTGGTTCGCGGCCACCGAGGCCGAGATCCGCGCACTGGACGAGGCCGTCGAGGCGCCTCCCCCGCATCCGCTCGTCAAACTCGAGGCCGACACCCAGCCGCGATTGCGGCACGCCCGAGACGAGTACCTGGCGCTGGTCGGCCAGTGCCTCGACGAGATCCGGTCCGGTGAGTCGTACGAGGTGTGTCTGACCAACGCGGCGACGGTGGACCGGGTGATCGATCCGCTGCAGAGCTACGAGACGCTCCGCGAGATCAGTCCCACCCCGTACAGCGCGCTGCTCCAGTTCACGGGGGTGTCGGTGCTCAGCGCGTCGCCGGAGAGGTTCCTGCGCATCGGGGTGGACCGGGTCGTCGAATCCAAGCCGATCAAGGGCACCCGGCCCCGCCACGCGCGGCCCGAGTACGACGCGGCCCTGCGTAAGGACCTGCTCGACAGCGAGAAGGACCGTGCCGAGAACCTGATGATCGTCGACCTGGTCCGCAACGACCTGTCGCGGGTGTGCACTCCAGGATCGGTGCACGTCCCGAAACTGTTCGACGTCGAGACGTATGCCCCTGTCCACCAATTGGTCTCGACGGTCCGCGGGACACTCCGCGACGACGTGTCGACGGTGGACTGTGTGCGTGCCGCGTTCCCGGGCGGCTCGATGACCGGGGCCCCGAAACTGCGGACGATGGAGATCATCGACAAGCTCGAGGAGGGCCCCCGCGGCGTCTATTCCGGTGCCATCGGGTACTTCTCGATCAACGGGACGGCCGATTTCTCGATCGTCATCCGCACGATGGTCGCGACGGACGACCGGGTCACGTTCGGTGTGGGCGGCGCGATCGTGGCGTTGTCCGATCCGGAGGAGGAACTCGAGGAGACGATGGTCAAGGCCGTGACCATGCGGCGGTGCCTGTCGGTGACCTCGGACCCCGGAGACGCCGGAGACGCCGGAGACGCCGGGACCAGCGGCGGGGACCGATGACCGCGCGGGCGGACCCGGTGACCGCCCGGCTCGCGGTGGTGGGCGGCGCGGGTGCGGTCGGTTCGATGCTCGTGGAACTGCTGCGCCTCGACGGGGACGACGTCACGGTCGTCGACCAGGCCGACGGGATGGACGCGGTCGCACCCGACGCGGGGGTGCGCGCGGTCCTCGCCGAGGCCGACACGGTGGTGCTGGCGGTGCCCGAATCCGTCGCGATCGCAGCGGTGCCCACGCTGCACCGGATCCTGAGACCCGATGCGCTGCTGGTCGAGACGCTGTCGGTGAAGACCGGGATCCACGGCGCGCTGCGGGACGGGGCGCCGGGTCGACCGGCGGTGGGGATCAATCCGATGTTCGCACCGGCGCTGGGGATGCCGGGGCGGCCGGTGGCCGCGGTGATCCACCAGTCGGCGCCGGCGGTGGACCGGTTCCTCGCCTCGGTCGTCGGCTGGGGTGCTCGCGTGGTCCGGGTCGGGGCCGACGAGCACGACCGGATCGCTGCGGCGACGCAGGCACTGACCCACGCGACTGTCCTGTCGTTCGGCCTGGCGTTGGCCGAGCTCGGTGTGGACCCGGGCACGTCGGCCGCACTCGCTCCCCCGCCGCACACCACGTTGCTGGCGTTGCTGGCGCGCGTCGGGTCCGGCGTCCCCGAGGTCTACCACGACGTCCAGGCGGGCAACCCGGCCGCGGACCGGGCCCGGTCGGCGCTGGCGGCCTCGCTGTCCCGGTTGTCCAACGCGGTCGCGCACGGCGACGAGCGTGTCTTCGGCGACCTGATGGCGGAGGCCGTCGAGCCTCTCGGGGATCGGCTGGGTGATTATCGCCGGTTGTGCGCCGACCTCTTCGGGGGCCTGCACGCACCGCCGCACGGGGACGGGGGGACGCGGTGACCGACAACCCGTTCCGCGAGGAGGCCGCCGCGCACGAGCAGTTGCTGCGGCTGCCGTCGCTGCCGCCGTTCGATCCGTCCGACCCGGTCGAGAGCGCGATCATCGACAGTCTGGCCGGTAGTTGGCCGCGTCGGGCGACGGTGAAGCGACCCGAACCGGACCTGGACGAACTGTTCGACCCGGCCAAGGCGGACTACCCGGAGACGTTGATCCCGTTCCACGACCACGACCGGTTCCGCGGTCTGGACGAGCCCACCCGCAACCGGATCCTCGCGTGGGCGTGGATCGCCTACAACAAGAACGTGATGGACGTCGAGCAGTACGTCGTCAATCCCGGGTTCCGGTTGCTGTCGCAGGACGCGTTCGGCACCGGACTGGGCGACACCCTCACCGTCGCGACGCTGCAGGCGATGGTCGACGAGCAGTACCACACGCTGATGCACCTCAACGCGAGCGCGCTGACCCGGCGGCGGCGCGGCTGGAACCTGACCGAGAGCCGACTGCCCTACGGTCCCACCGTCCGACGGCACCACGCGGCCGTCGCGGCGGCGGACACTCCCCGCGAGTCGGCACTGGTGAGCCTGGCGTTCACCACCGTCGCGGAGACCTCGATCAGCGCCTATCTGGGGCTGATGACCGACGACGACAACGTGCAACCGGTCAACCGGGCGACGGTGGTGCTGCACCGGCGGGACGAGTACTGCCACTCGTCGATCGCCGGGGAGCTGCTGAAGATCGTGTTCGAGCGCCTCGACGGCGACGACCGCAGGATGCTGCTGGCCGGGCTGGCCGACGGGCTCGAGGCGTTCCGTGCCAACGACTTCGCGACGTGGACCGCGGTGATGGAGGCGGAGAACGTGCGGGGCGGGGCGGCGATGGTGGCCGACGCCGCCCACGAGGCCGACCGACAGCAACTGGTGCAGGACTGCAGCGCGATCCGGCGCCTGTGCGACGACCTCGGGGTGAGCGACGACGTCCCCTACGAGTGGTGACCACTCGTAGGGGACGTCCGCTCGATCACGGTGTCGCGTTGAGCCACTCGTAGAACGCCGGCTGCACGTTCGGATTGGCGCCGGTGATGCCGTTGTAGGCGCCGACGGCGGCACCGATCCCCGTGCCCACGATGCAGCCGGCGACGAAGTTCGGGAAGATCGAGACGCAGCCGATCGCGAGGCCGACACCGGCGCCGATCGCCATGCCTGCGGGACCGCCTGTCTCCCACCCGATCGTGATCTCGCGAATAAGGTTGTCCTGCGCCGTCTGCTTGTCGACGACAGGCACAGCCAGCGGGACGGCCACGTCGCCGGGGGCGGCGGCGGGTGCCGCGTATGCGGTGCCGACTCCCGTCCCGAGTGCGACGAGGACGAGACCCGATGCGACGGTGGCTTTCGTGGCCTTCGTGGCGTTCGAAAGATTCATGGCGCTCTCCAAACTGTGTGGACGGAAGGCGGTCCAGTGGGTTCGACGCTAGTCCCCGTACGCCTCCTCCGCTACGAATCGGCGGTGTTGGGGATGTATGCGAAGTTTGTTGTGGCAGGACCGATTTCAGTGCTCCACGAGGTAGTCCTCGAGCAGCGGGCCGATCTCGGCGAGCGCGGTCGGCTCGATCATCTGGTTGTGTTCGCAGTCGATCGTGAACTCGCGGATCCGGCCGGTGACCGCGGACTCCCAGACCTGCGGTGAATGCTCCGGCGCGTCGTGGTCGCTGCCGTCGCCGCGGCCGGCGGTGAAGAACAGCAGGTCCCCGTCGAACACCCCCGGCCGGTAGCGGTTCATGATCCGTGCCGACGTGGTGAAACCGTCGTTGATCCGCTTCAGGTGGGCAGGCGTCAAACCCGTTTCCTGCCCGAGTGATTCGTTGAGCAGGTYGACGGCCTGCGCGTACGTGAGGTCGCGCACGTCGCTGTACGGCGTCAGGTCCAGCCCGAGGCCCTCGAGCAGTTCGATCACCGTCAGGTGCTCGGGTTCCTCCTCGTCCTCGGTCAGGTAGCTGTCCATGATCGCCAGCGTCGCGACTTCCTCTCCGGCGTGGCGGAGTTCGACGGCCATCGCGTGCGCGATCACGCCGCCGAGCGACCACCCGAGCAGGTGGTACGGGCCGTGCGGCTGCACGATGCGGATCTCCTCGACGTACCGGTGCGCGAGCTGCTGGACCGACTCGAAGTCCGGCCCCCCGCTCAGCAGCGGCAACTGCAGCCCGTACGCGGGCCGGTCCTTGGCCAGGTACTGCACCAGACCGGCGTATCCCCACGACAGCCCGATTCCCGGGTGGACGCAGAACAGCGGCGGGCGTTCCCCGCTGGGGCGCAGCGGAATCACCACGCCCAGCGCGTCGTCGACCGGCGACTCGCTGTGTCCGAGGTAGCCGACGGGCAGGTCGATCCGCTTCGCGAGCCCGGACGGTGTCGGGTCGAGGAACATCGTCTGCAGCGGGATCTGGCGGCCGAGCCGGGACTGCAGTTCGGACATGATGCGGGTCGCGATGATGGAGTTGCCGCCGAGATCGAAGAAGCTGTCGTCGATTCCGACGTGCTCGATGCCGAGGACCTCGGCGAACACCTCGGTGACGGCCCGCTCCGTCGCGGTGGTCGGCGGCCGGAACTCGGTGGTCAACGACGTGAATTCCGGGGCGGGCAGGGCCCGCCGGTCGAGCTTGCCCACCGGGGTCAGGGGAATCTCGTCCAGCACCACCACCGCGGACGGGACCATGTGCGCGGGCAGCTGCGCCGCGACGTGCGCGCGCAGTTCGCGCGATTCCACCGAATGCCCCTCGACGGGACGCACGTACGACGCGAGCAGGGTGTCGCCGGACGGCCCGGTGTGCCCGAGCGTCGCGGCGAACGTGACCGCCGGGTGCCGGGTGAGGACGGCGTCGATCTCGCCGAGTTCGATGCGGAAGCCGCGCACCTTGACCTGGAAGTCGGAGCGGCCGATGTACTCGATGGTGTGGTCGGGCCGCCACCGGACGACGTCGCCGGTGCGGTACATCCGGGTGCCGGGCTCGCCGAAGGGGCTGGCGACGAACCGTTCGGCGGTGAGACCGGGCCGGTTGTGATAGCCGCGCGCCAGTCCCGGGCCGGAGATGTACAGCTCGCCGGGCACCCCGATCGGGACCGGACGCAGGCGGCCGTCGAGGACGGCCTCGCGGAATCCGATCGCCGGGCCGCCGATGTTGACCACCTCGCCGGGCTGCATCGGTGCGCTGACGCTGGCCTGGATCGTGGTCTCGGTGGGGCCGTAGCCGTTGAACATCCGGCGTCCGGGGGCCCACTTGGCGACGAGCTCCGGCGGGCAGGCTTCGCCGGCGACGGCGAGGACCCGCAGCGATTCGAGACCCTCGTCCTCGATCGACGCGAGCGCGGTCGGGGTGATGAACCCGTGTGTGACGCCCTCGCGGGAGAGGAGTTCGGTCAGTTCGGTGCCGCCGTAGACGGTGGGCGGCACGATCACCAGGCGGGCGCCGGCACTGAACGCCATCATCATCTCGAACACCGAGGCGTCGAAGCTCGGCGAGGCGAGGTGCGAGACCCGCGACTGCGGGGTGACGGTGAACCGGTTCCGTTCCTCCGCGGTGAGGTTCGCGATCCCCAGGTGCGTGACGATGACGCCCTTGGGTAGACCCGTCGACCCCGACGTGTAGATCAGGTACGCCGGATGGGCGAGGTGCAGCGGGGAGGTCCGGTCGTCGTCGGTGACCGGCGCCGCCGAGGCGGCCGCCATCTGCGCGTCGAGTTCGCCGTCGTCGACGACCAGCCACGGTACGGTGTCGGGCAGTCGTTCCCGCAGCGCCGACGTGGTCAGGCCGACCCTGCTGGCGGAGTCGGTGAGCATGTGCGCGATGCGTTCGGCCGGGTAGTTGGGATCGACCGGGACGAACGCGGCACCGGCCTTGGCGATCGCCCAGATCGACAGGATCTCCTCGGTCGAGCGGGGCATCCCGAGAGCCACGAAGGTCTCCGGGCCCACACCGCGACTGCTGAGCACCCGCGCCAGCCGGTTGGACTGCTCGTCGAGCTCGCGGTACGCGACGGTGCGGCCGAGGTAGGACAGCGCGACCGCGTCGGGCTCCACGGCGGCGGCACCGGACAGGAGTTCGGGCCACACGTGCGGCGAGACCGCGGTCTCCCCCGCCGCCGGCGCGAGCTCGTCGAGCTCCGCGGCATCGAGGATTTCGATGTCACCGACCGGGCGGGTCGGATCGGCGGTGACGGCCTCGAGGACCCGTACGAAGCGTTCCGTGAACCCGCGGACGGTGTGCTCGTCGAACAGGTCGGTCGCGAAGTCGAGCGAGGCCTGGATCCCGGCGGGCGAGCCGTCGTCGGTGAAATCCTCCGCGAGAACGAGTTCGAGGTCCTCCTTGGCGACCTGGGCGTCGATGCCGACACCCTCGACGACGAGTCCGGGCAGCTCGAGCCGCGGCCGTTCGTTGTTCTGGAACTCGATGGAGACCTGGAACAGCGGCGAATAGGACGTGGACCGGGGCGGGTTGAGTTCCTCGACGAGGCGCTCGAACGGGACCTCCGCGTGTCCGAACGCAGCGAGGTCGGATTCGCGGATCTGCCGCAGGATGTGGTCGAACGATTCGCCGTGGCCGACCCGGGTGCGCAACACCAGGGTGTTGACGAACATGCCGACCAACTCGTCGAGCGCGACCTCGCCGCGGCCGGCGATGGGGGTGCCGATCGCGATGTCGTCGGTGTCGGCGAGCCGGGCGAGCAGCGTCGCCAGCGCCGCGTGCATCGCCATGAACATGCTCGCGCCGTGCCGGTGCGCGATCTCGGTGATCCGGGTGTGGAGTTCGGCGGGGACCTGGAACTCGATGCGCCCGCCGCGGAAGCTCTGCTGCACCGGCCGGGGGCGGTCGGTGGGCAGCTGGATGACGTCCGGCAGCCCGGCGAGTTCGCCGGTCCAGAACTCCAGCTGGCGGCGCAGCAGCGACTCGGGGTCGCTGTCCGAGCCGAGCAGTTCGTGCTGCCACAGCGTGAAGTCGGCGTACTGGACGGGCAGCGGCGTCCACTGCGGCACCGCACCGGCGGCGCGGGCGGTGTAGGCGGCCATCAGATCCCGGCCGAGCGGGGCCATCGAGTAGCCGTCGGCGCAGATGTGGTGGACGACGATCACCAACGCGTGGTCGGTCGGCCCGAGCCGCAACAGTTCCGCCCGCACCGGGGGCGCCACGGTGACGTCGAAACCGGCGGAGGCGAACGCGATGATCCGCTCGCGCAGCTCGGTCCCGTCGGACACCTCGATCGGGGTGAGATCGGTGAGCACCTCGCCGACCGGCACGACGCGCTGCGACGGGGCGCGGTCGACCACCGGGTAGGCGGTGCGGAGCGACTCGTGGCGTTCGAGGACGTCCCCCACCGCGGCGCGCAGCGCTTCGGCGTCGAGGTGTCCGCTCAGGTTGATCGCCATCGGAATGTTGTAGGCCGCCGACGCGGTGTCGAACTGGTTGATGAACCACATCCGCTGCTGGGCGAGCGACAGCGGGATCCGGTCGGGCCGCTCGCGCCGGGTCAGTTCCGGGCGCCCGTACGCCGCGGTCGTCTCGCGTTCGCGCGAGATCCACTGCGCGAGGCTGTGGATGGTGGGCGCCTCGAACAGCGCTCGAACCGGGATGTCGGCGTCCAGGACGCCGCTGAGCCGGGCGGTGACCCGGGTCGCGATCAGCGAGTTGCCGCCCAGGTCGAAGAAGCTGTCCTCGATGCCGATCCGGTCGACCCCGAGGACCTCGGAGAAGATGTCGGACAGCGTGTACTCGAGCGGGTTGGTCGGCGCCCGGAACTCGCCGGTGGTGAACGCGAACTCCGGTTCGGGCAGCGCGGCGCGATCGAGCTTGCCGACGGGGGTGAGCGGGATCTCGTCGAGCACCGTGATCGAGGCCGGCACCATGTGCGACGGCAAGCGCGACGAGAGTCGGTCGGTCAGTGCGGACGTCACCACCGTCGCGTCGGCGCGGGGTACCACGTACGACACCAGCACCGTGTCACCGGCCGGTCCGGGCACCCCGACGGTGATCGCGACGCTCACGGTGGGATCGGCCATCAGTTCGGTGTCGATCTCGCCGAGTTCGATGCGGAATCCGCGGACCTTGACCTGGAAGTCGGAGCGGCCGACGTATTCGATCGTGTGGTCCGGACGCCAGCGCACGATGTCGCCGGTGCGGTACATCCGCTCCCCCGGCTTGCCGAACGGGTTCGCGACGAAGCGTTCGGCGGACAGCCCGGGCCGACGGTGGTAGCCGCGGGCCAGCCCGAGGCCGGTGATGTACAGCTCGCCGGGGACGCCGACCGGGACCGGTTGCAGGCGTCCGTCGAGGACGAGTTCGCCGACACCGCGGATCGGCCCGCCGATCGTGATCGGGTCGCCGGGGGTCATCGGCGCGCTGATGTTCGACATGATCGTCGTCTCGGTGGGGCCGTACGCGTTGTGCAGGTCCCGTCCGGGCGCCCACCGGGCGACCAGGTCCGGCGGGCAGGCCTCGCCGCCGAAGACGACGTGGGCGAAGTGGTCCAGGCCGGTGGGGTCGACCGTGCCGAGGGCCGCGGTGGTGATGAACGCGTGCGTGACACGCTCGGATGCGAGCAGGTGCGCGAGGTCGGCGCCGCCGAACACTGTGGGTTCGGCGATCACCATCGTCGCGCCCACCCCGAAGGCCTGCAGGTACTCGAACACCGCGCCGTCGAAGCTGGGGGTCGAGAAGTGCAACGTCCGGGACTGCGCGGTCGCCCCGAGTCGTTCCTGCTGGTCGAGCGCGAAGTTGTCGAGTCCCTGATGGGTCACGACCACGCCCTTGGGCCGGCCCGTCGACCCGGAGGTGTAGACGACGTAGGCGGCGTGGTGCAGGCCGAGCGGGGCGGTGCGCTCGGCGGCGGTGACGGGTGCGTCGGAGTGCTGGTCGCACGCGGCCACGAACTCGGGATCCTCGAGCGTCAACCAGGTGACGGTGTCGGGCAACTCGTGCCGGTGCGCGGCGACGGTGAGCCCGAGCCCGGCCCCGGAGTCGGCCAGCATGTGCTCGATCCGTTCGAGCGGATAGTTCGGGTCGACCGGGACGAACGCGCCACCGGCCTTGGCGACCGCCCACACCGCGAGTACCGACTCGACGGACCGCGGAATGCCGAGCGCCACATACGATTCCGGTCCGACGCCCTGGTCGATGAGGAACCGGGCGATGCGCGACGAACGCGTGTCGAGTTCGCGGTAGGTGACCTCGCGGCCGGAGAACGACAGCGCGATCGCGTCGGGGTCCAGGGCCGCGGCGTCGGCGAAGATCTCCGGCAGGGTCCGGGTGGACCCGCCGACGGCGCCGAGTACCGGTGCCAGCTCGCGCCGTTCGGGCTCGGTCAGCAGATCCAGCCGCGACAGCGGCTGGTCGGGGTCGGCGACGAGGCGGTCGAGCACCACCGCGACGCGGGTCGCGATCGACTCCACCGTGTCGCTGTCGAAGAACGCCGGGAAGTACTCGAACTTGAGGTTGAGGCTGCCGTTCACCGACGCGACCAGCGACAGCGGGTAGTGCGCGGCGTCGCGGCCGTCGATGCCGGTGACCCTCATGCCCGCGATGTCGGTGTCGGCGGTGAGCGCCTGCCGGTCCACGGGGTACGACTCGAACACCGTCAGCGTGTCGAAGGTGGTGGCCGGCCCGGTGGCCTTCTGGATGTCGGCGAGACCGAGGTAGTGGTGGTCGAGCAGCGTGGCCTGCTCCCGCTGCACGCGGTCGAGGAGATCACTGAGCGTCTCCCCGGCGTCGAGGGTGACCCGGACGGGCAGCGTGTTGATGAACAGGCCGACCATGGACTCGATGCCGGGGATCTGCGGCGGCCGGCCCGAGACGGTGCCACCGAACAGGACGTCGCTGCGCCCGGTCATCGCGCCCAGGACGATGCCCCACGCGACCTGGACGACGGTGTTCAGGGTCAGGCCCCGCTCCCGGACGAGGGAGCGCAGCGTGTCGGTCTGCGCCGGTGACAGCGCGAGTTCGAACTCCTCGGTGCCCGTCGTCGCCCCGTCGCCGGGGGCGGTCGGCGCCAGCAGGCTCGGCTCCTCGAGTCCGGCGAGCGCGCGCCGCCACGCGTCGGTCGATTCGGTGGTGTCCTGTCGCGCCATCCACGCGAGGTAGTCGCGGTACGGGTGCACGCGGGGCAGCGCCGAGGCGTCGCCGTCGGTGGCGTACAGCGTCAGCAGGTCCCGCAGCACCAGCGGCGTGGACCAGCCGTCGAGCAGGATGTGGTGGTTGGTGATGACCAGGCGGTGGTCCCCGTCACCCAGGTCGACCAGCGTCATCCGGATCGCCGGGGCCGTCGTCAGGTCGAACTTGGTGAGGCGGTCGGCGAGGGTGAGCTCGGCGAACCGGCGGGCGCGCGCCGCGGGGTCGAGCCGCGAGAGGTCCACCTCGGTCCACGGCAGCTCCACCCGTTCCGGGATCACCTGGACCGTGCCGACGGCCTCCGCGGCCCGGTGATCGGGCTGGACGAAGGCGGCCCGCAGGTTCGGGTGCCGGTCCAGCAGCGCCTGTCCGGCCCGCCACAGCCGGTCGGTGTCGACCGTTCCGCCCAGCGAGAGGGTCAACTGGACGAGGTACGCGTCGACGGACGCGTCGGAGTACGCGGCGTGGAAGTGCAGGCCGGACTGCAGCGGCGACAACGACCACACGTCGGCGAGGTTCGGGAAACGGCTCTCGAGTGCGTCGATGGACCCCTGGTCGAGCGGCACCAGATCCAGGTCCGACGGTGTCAGTCCGCCCGCACCCGGATGCTCGGCGTGCCGCGCCAGCGCGGACAGTGCCCGGACCCACAGGTCCGCCAGTTCGCCGACGTCGACCGACGCGAGGACACCGCGTGGGAACGCCCACGTCGCCCGCAGGCGCGGTCCGTCCGGTGTCTCGGTGACCACCGCATTGACGTCGAGGACGCTCGCGACGGGCAGCGACCCGTCGGGGGCGTCGTCGAGTTCGGTGTCGCCCACCGGCAGCCACCCGACGTCACCGGCGCCGGCCGTGCCGCCGAGCCTGCCCAGGTAGTTGAAGCTGACCTGCGGAACCGGCAACGCGGCGAGCACGGGGGCGGTCTGCGGGTTGAGGTAGCGCAGCATGCCGAACCCGATGCCGTGATCCGGGATCGCCAGCAGCTGCTCCTTGACCGCCTTCATCGCCGCACCGGCGGCCGGGCCGGCCGCGAACGCGTCGTCGACGTCGATGCCGCCGAGATCGAGCCGGACCGGGAAGATCGTCGTGAACCAGCCGACGGTGCGGCCCAGGTCGGCGCCGGCCACCACCTGGTCCTCGCGGCCGTGTCCCTCGAGATTCACCAGTGCGGTGCCGGTGTCGTGGCCGCGGGTGCGGCGCCACCGGGTGAGCGCCATCGCGAGCGCCGCCAGCAGGCCGTCGTTGACGTTGCCGTGGTACGCGTTCGGCACGGTGGTCAGCAGCGCCTCGGTCACCGCGGCGGGCAACTCGACGGACACCTTGTCGACGGTCCCGGTGACATCGACGGACGGATCGAGCGGCCGCGCGCCGATCACCGGGTCGTCGGTGGACAGGGCGGACCGCCACAGCTCGAGCTCGCGGTCGCGGCCCGGGGTGCCGCCGACCGCGGCGTCGGCCAGCGCGTGCGCCCACCGCCGCAGGGAGGTTCCGGTGGCCGGCAGGTCGGGGACCTCCCCGGCCGCGACGGCCGACCACGCGGCCGCCAGATCGGGCACGAGGATCCGCCACGAGACACCGTCGACGGCGAGATGGTGGACCACCAGCAGCAGCCGCCCGCCGCGCGGGCCGGCGTCGAACCAGACCGCCTGCAGCAGGACACCGGTCGCCGGATCGAGGCGGCCCGCCGCCCCGTCCAGTGCCGCGGCGGCCGCGGCGGTGAAGGCCGGGCCGGTCAGCTCGTCGACCGGCACCCGCGTGAGGAGGTCGGCGGCGGACACCGAGCCGACGGGCCGGACCTGCATGCTGGGCTCGCCGTGGTCGAGCGACTGCAGCAGCGCCCGCAGCATGTCGTGCCGGTCCACCACGGCCTGCAGGGTCCGCTCGAGCCGATCCCGGTCGACGGCGGCCGGCAGGGCCAGCAGCGCGGTCTGTGTGTACCGGCGGATGGCGTCGCCCGGCCCGCGGCCCAGCAGCCAGCGCATGATCGGGGTGAGCGGGAACTCGCCGACACCGCCGCCGGGCAGCTCCTCGAGGTGCACCGGTGTCTCGCCGCCGGCGGCGACCGACACGGCGGCAAGGCCGGCGACGGATCGGTGTTCGAACACGTCCCGCGGCGAGAACGCGATTCCCGCGGCCTTGGCCCGCGAGACCAGCTGGATCGACATGATGCTGTCGCCGCCGAGCGCGAAGAACGAATCGTCCACGCCCACCGAATCGAGCCCGAGGACCTCGGCGAACAGGTCGGCGAGCACCCGTTCCGCCTCGGTCTGCGGGGCGCGGCCGATCGTGGTGCGGGCCCCGAAGTCCGGTTCCGGCAGGGCCTTGCGGTCGAGCTTGCCGTTCGCAGTGAGCGGGAGTTCGTCGAGCACCACGAGGGCGGCCGGCACCATGTACGAGGTCAGCTCGGCGCCGACCTGGTCGAGCACGTCCTGTGGGTCGAGGTCGAATCCCTGTTCGCGGACCGTGTAGCCGACCAGCCGGGCGCCACCGTGATCGCCCTCGTGGACGGTCACCACCGCCTGCGCCACCCCCGGGTACCGCAGCAGCGCCGACTCGATCTCGCCGAGCTCGATGCGGAACCCGCGGATCTTGACCTGGAAGTCGCTGCGGCCCAGGTATTCGAGGCGGCCGTCGCGGTTCCAGCGGGCCAGGTCGCCGGTGCGGTACATGCGCTCGCCGGGCGCCCCGAACGGGTCGGCGACGAACCGCCCCGACGTGAGGGCGGCGCGGCCGAGGTAGCCGCGGGTGAGCTGGTCGCCGGCGACGTACATCTCGCCGGTCACCCCGGCCGGGACCGGGTGCAGGCGTTCGTCGAGGACCACCACCCGCAGGCCGGGGATCGCGCGTCCGATCACGCTCGCGTTCGCCTCCGCCGCGTAGTCGCGGTCGAGGTCGAGCCGGGTGACGTGCACGGTGGTCTCGGTGATGCCGTACATGTTGACCAGGCGCGGCGCGGTGTCCGGGTGCCGCGCGTACCACCGTCCGAGCTGGCCCAGATCCAGCGCCTCGCCGCCGAAGATGACGTAGCGCAGTGCCAGTTCCGCAGTGTCCGTCGAGGTTTCGCCGGCCAGCCGGTCGGCCTCGGCGACCTGGTAGAAGGCGGTCGGGGTCTGGTTGAGCACCGTCACCCGCTCGGCGCGCAGCAGGTCGAGGAACATCTCCGGCGAGCGCGCGGTGTAGAAGTCGACCACGACGAGGCGGCCACCGTGCAGCAGCGGCCCCCACAGCTCCCACACCGAGAAGTCGAACGCGTACGAGTGGAACATCGTCCACACGTCGGTCTCGTCGAACCCGAACGTCGCGGCGGTGTTCTCGAAGAGGGTCAGCACGTTGCGGTGGGTGACCTGCACTCCCTTGGGCCGCCCCGTCGATCCGGAGGTGTAGATGACGTACGCGACGTCGTCGGGGCGCAGCGGGACCCGGCGGTCGGCGTCGGTGACCGGACGGTCTGGCAGCGCAGCGAGCGCGTCGATCACCGCGGCGTCGTCGAGGCGTACCAGCGGCACGTCGGTGGGCGGGATCGCGTCGGCGTCGGCGTCGGTGGTCAACACGCACACCGGCGCGGAGTCCTCGAGCATGAACGCGAGCCGATCCGCCGGGTAGGTGACATCGATCGGCAGGTAGCCGGCCCCCGCCTTGATCACGGCGAGCAGCGCGACCACCAGATCCAGCGACCGGGGCAGCGCCACCGCCACGAGCGACTCGGGGGCCGCCCCGAGCGCGACGAGGTGCCGGGCGAGGCGGTTGGCCCGCCCGTCGAGCTCGGCGTAGCTGAGGGTCACCCCGTCGAAGGTGAGCGCCTCGGCGTCCGCGAACCGGGCCGTGGTCACCGCCAGCCGGTCGGCGAGCGTGGCCTCCGGCGCGCGGGACCCCGCGGCGTTCCAGTCCCGCAGCAGCACGGCGAACTCGGCGTCGGTGGCGATGCCGACGTCGCCGGTCGGACGGCCCGGGTCGGCGGTCAGGGCCTCGACCAGGCGGACGAACCGCTGCGCCAGTTCGGCGACCGTRTCGGCGTCGAACAGATCCGTCGCGTACGTGAAGGCCGCGGTGATACCGGCCGGGACGCCCCGCTCGTCGTGGCGTTCGGCGAGCGTCAGCTGGAGGTCGAACTTGGCGACTTCGAGCTCCGCGTCCACCGGTTCGGCGGTCAGGCCGGGCAGCTCCAGGCGGGGCAGCTCGTTGTTCTGGAACTCGAGCATCACCTGGAACAGCGGCGAGTGCGCCGTCGACCGCTCGGGGGCCAGGACGTCGACGAGCCGCTCGAACGGCAGATCCGCGTGCCCGAACGCCGCCAGGTCGAACTCCTTGGTCCGGGCCAGCAGTTCCTCGAACCCGTCGGCGGGGGCGGCACGGCTGCGCAGCACCAGCGTGCCCACGAACATGCCCACCAGGTTGTCGAGTTCGGCCTCGCCGCGGCCCGCGATCGGGGTGCCGATCGCGATGTCGTCGCTGCCGCTCAGCTTGGCGAGCAGCACCGCCAGCGCGGCGTGCGCGGCCATGAACATCGTCGCGCCGCCCCGGCGGGCGAGGTCGGCGAGCGCGCGGTGCACGTCGGCGGGAATCTCGAAGTGCACGCGGGCACCGTCGAAGCTCTGCTGCACCGGCCGGGGTCGGTCGGTGGGCAGGGCGATCGCCTCGGGCAGACCGGCCAGCGCGTCGGTCCAGAACGCCAGCTGGCGGTGGACCAGCGATTCCGGGTCGTCCTCCGAACCGAGCACGTCGCGCTGCCACAGCGCGAAGTCCGCGTACTGCACCGGCAGCGGCGCCCACTGCGGAAGGTGCCCGCCGGTGCGGGCCATGTACGCGGTCATGACGTCACGGGCCAGTGGGGCCATCGAGAACCCGTCGGCGCAGATGTGGTGCACCACGATCGCCAGCACGTGCTCGGTGGGGCCGAGCCGGAGCAGTTCGGCCCGCACCGGCACCGCGGCGGTGACGTCGAAGCCGCGGGAGATCAGCGCCGCCACCCGTGCCGGCACCTCGTCCGGCGGAACGTCGATCACGGTCAGATCGGGGGCCGCCTCGGCGGCCGGGACGATCTGCTGCACCGGCCCCCCGTCGCGGGACGGGAAGAACGTCCGCAACGACTCGTGCCGGTCGAGGACGTCGCGGACCGCGACTCGCAGCGCGGCCGCGTCGAGGTCCCCGGACAGCCGCACCGCCAGCGGGATGTTGTAGGCGGCCGAGTCGGTGTCGAACTGGTTGATGAACCACATCCGCTGCTGCGCCAGCGACAGCGGCACCCGGTGCGGTCGCGCCATCGGCACCAGCGCCGGCCGGGAGACCGCCGTCCCCTGGTTCCGCTCGATCCAGCGGGCGAGTTCGTGCGCGGTCGGCGCCTCGAACAACGAGCGCACCCCGACGTCCACGCCGAGTGCGGCGGCGAGCCGGGCGGTGACCCGGGTCGCGATCAGCGAGTTGCCGCCGAGCTCGAAGAAGCTGTCGTCGACACCGATCCGCTCCAGGCCGAGGACCTCGCCGAACACCTCGGTGACGGTCTGCTCGGTGGGGGTGGTCGGCGCCCGGAACGTCGTCGCGGCCGGCAGGAACTCGGGTTCCGGCAGCGCCGCGCGGTCGAGCTTGCCGATCGGGGTCAGCGGGAGCTCGTCGAGGACCATGATGCTCGACGGCACCATGTGGACGGGCAGTCGTGCCGCGGCGTAGTCCCGCAGCTCGCCGGGCTCGGGTCGCGCGTCCGCGTTGGGCAGCACGTACGTCACCAGCGCGGTGTCGCCGCCGGGGCCGGGACGGCCGAGCGTGACCGCGAAGCGGATCGCCGGATGGTCGCCGAACGCGGTGTCGATGTCGCCGAGTTCGATGCGGAAGCCGCGCACCTTCACCTGGAAATCGGAGCGACCGATGTACTCGACGGTGTGATCGGGTCGCACCCGCACCACGTCGCCGGTGCGGTACATGCGCTCGCCCGGCACGCCGTGCGGGTTGGCGACGAACCGTTCGGCGGTCAGACCCGGCCGACGGTGGTAGCCGCGCGCCAGTCCGCACCCGGCGATGTACAGCTCGCCCGGCACGCCGACCGGGACCGGCCGCAGGCTCGGGTCGAGGACGAGTTCGGTCACACCCCGCAGCGGGGCGCCGATCGTGACGGTCTCCCCCGTCACCAGCGGTGCGCTGGCGTTCGCGATCACCGTCGTCTCGGTGGGTCCGTAGCCGTTGTAGAAGCGTCGACCGTGCGCCCAGCGGGCCACCAGTTCCGGCGGGACCGCCTCCCCGCCGACCATGACCTCGACCAGCTCGTCGAGGTCTGAGGGCTCCACGGTGGCGGCGGCGGCCGTGGTGAGCCACGTATGCGTGACGTGCTGCTCGCGGATCAGCTCGGCGAGCTCGCTGCCGCCGTACACGGTGGTCGGTGCGATCACCATGGTCGCGCCCGCGCCGAACGCCACCAGGTAATCCAGGACCGCCGCGTCGAAGCTCGGCGTCGAGAAGTGCAGGGTCCGCGACGACGGCCGCGTCGCGAAGCGCGCCAGGTAGTCCTCGGACAGGTTGTCCAGGCCCTCGTGCGAGAGGACGACGCCCTTCGGGATGCCGGTGGTGCCGGACGTGTAGATCACGTAGGCGGGATGGGCCAGTCGCAGTGGCACCGTCCGGTCCGCATCGGTGACCGGCGCCGCCGGTGTCGCGTCGCAGCGCGCGCCGAACCCGGCGTCGTCGAGCACGTGCCACGGCACGGTGCCCGGTAGCCGGTCGCGGGACCCGGTCACCGTCAGACCGACGTCGGCGCCGGAATCGTCGAGCATGAAGGCGATGCGTTCGGACGGGTAGTTCGGGTCGACGGGGACGAACGCGGCCCCGGTCTTGGTGACCGCCCACACCGCGACGATCGACTCGATCGACCGGGGGATTCCCAGGGCGACGAACGATTCCGGCCCGATTCCCTCCTCGACGAGCAGGCGCGCCAACCGGTTCGACCGTTCGTCGAGCTCGCGGTAGGACACCTCGGTGGCGCCGGAGACCAGCGCGACCGCGTCGGGGTCCGCGGCGGCGGCGGCGGTGAACAGCGCGGGCAGGGTCCGCACGGATCGGCCGGGACGTCCCCGCAGCGGCACCAGATCGGCCCACTCCTCGTCGGAGAGCAACCGCAGCCGGGCCAGCGTGCACTGCGGATCCTCGGAGATGTCGGCGAGGATCCGGGCGACGCGGTCCGCGAGGGCCTGCGCGGTGGCGCGGTCGAACAGGTCCGGCAGGTATTCGAGCTTCATCCGCAGCCGGTCGTCGGCGTTCGCGACCAGCGTCAACGGGTAGTGGGCGGCGTCGGTCCCCTCGTGGATGTGGACCAGCCGCAGGCCGGCGATGTCCGCGTCGGTGACCGCGGACCGGTCGACCGGGTACGACTCGAACACGGTGAGGGTGTCGAACGCGAGCGCCGGTCCGGCCGCGTTCTGGATCTCGGTCAACCCCACGTGGTGGTGGTCGAGCAGCCCGGCCTGCTCGGCCTGCACCCGGCGCAGCAACTCGCCCACGGACTCGCGCGGATCGAGGCGCACCCGCACCGGGAGCGTGTTGATGAACAGGCCGATCATCGACTCGATGCCGGGGATGTGCGGCGGCCGGCCCGACACCGTGCCGCCGAAGACGACGTCGTCGCGGTCGGTGAGCGCGCCGAGCACGATCGCCCACGCGGCCTGCACCATCGTGTTGAGCGTGACACCCAGCTGGCGGCCGATCGCGGCGAGCCGGCCGGTGCCGGCCGCGTCCAGCACCGTCTCCACCGCGTCCGGCATCGTGGACTGCTCGCGGGCGCGGTCGAGCGGCGCGAGCAGGGTCGGCTCCTCGATCCCGGTGAGGGCGTCCGCCCACGCCCGCACCGAGTGTGCGGAGTCCTGGGCGGCGATCCATGCCAGGTAGTCGCGGTACGGATGCACCCGGGGCAGCGCGGAGGCGTCGCCGTCGGTGGCGTACAAAGTCAGCAACTCCTGCATCATCAGCGGCGTCGACCAGCCGTCGAGCAGGATGTGGTGGTTGGTGAGCACCAGCCGGTGCTCGTCGGGTCCGGTGCGCGCCAGCAGGAACCGGATCAGGGGCGCGGCGGCCATGTCGAACCGCTGCGCCCGGTCGGCGGCCAGCAGCCGGGACAGCTCCGTCGCCCGCACCGGCTCGTCGAGTTCGGAGAGATCCACCTCGGTCCACGGCAGCTCGGCGCCGTCGACGATCACCTGGACCGGCGTCCCGTCGGTGGCGTGCACGAACGCGGCCCGCAGGTTGGGATGCCGGTCGAGCATCGCCTGACCCGCGCGCCGCAGGCGCTGCGGATCGGCGCCCCGCACGTCGAGCATCATCTGCACCATGTAGGCGTCGACGGACTGTTCCGCGATCTGCGCGTGGAACAGCAGGCCGGACTGCAGCGGGGAGAGCGACCACACGTCGGCGAGTGCGGGGAAGCGCTGTTCGAGACGCTCGATCTCGACCTGGTCGAGCGCGACCAGATCCAGGTCAGAGGGTGTCGCGCCGCCCGCGCCCGGCCGGGACACGTGCCGGGCGAGCGCGATCAGTGCCTCGGTCCACAGGTCCGCCAACTCCCCCACCTCGGCGGCCGTCAGCACACCGGCCGGGAACGCCCACGTGGCCCGGATCCGGGAGCCGTCCCGGCCGTCGGTGGTGACGGCGTTGATGTCGAGCGCCGACGCGACGGGCAGATCGGCGTCCTGCAGGATCCCCAGGTCGGCGTCGTCGGTCGGCACCCAGCCCGCGTCGCGTTGATCGTCGGGCACGCTCGCGGTGAGCCGGCCCAGATAGTTGAAGCTGACCTGGGGTGCGCGCAGGCCGCCGAGGTCCTGCTCACCGTCCGGATCGAGGTAGCGCAGCATCCCGTAGCCGATGCCGTGGTCCGGAACGGCGAGGAGCTGTTCCTTGACCGCCTTTACCGCCGCGCCAGCGCCGCGACCGCCGGTGAACGCGTCGTCGACGTCCACCCCGGTGAGGTCCAGCCGCACCGGGAACAGGGTGGTGAACCAGCCGACGGTCCGGCCCAGGTCGGCGCCCGGCAGCACGTGGTCCTCGCGCCCGTGCCCCTCGAGGGTGACCAGCGCGTCGTCGCTGTCGACCCCGCGACCGCGGCGCCACCGGACCAGCGCGAGCGCCAGCGCGGTCAGCAGGCCGTCGTTGACGCTGCCGCGGAACGCGTCCGGCACGGTCGTCAGCAGTGCCTCGGTGACGTCCGGGGACACCTCCACGGTGACACTCTCGACCGTCGCCGCGACATCGACCGCGGGGTCGAGAGGACGCGACCCCAGGACCGGGTCGGGGCCGGCGAGCATCCCCCGCCACAGATCCAGCTCGCCGCGGCGCTCCGGTGCGGCGTCGACGAGGCCGTGCGCCCACCGGCGCATCGACGTCCCCACCGGCGCGGGGGCCGGCTGCTCACCCGCGACGATCCGCGCCCACGCGATCGCCAGGTCCGGAACCAGGATCCGCCAGGACACCCCGTCCACGACCAGGTGATGAACGACGACGAGCAGGCGTCCGCGGTCGGTGCGGGAGTCCAGCCACACCACCTGGACCATCTCACCGGCCGCGGGATCGAGCCGGTCCTCGGCGGCATCGAGTTCGGCGCGCACGATCTCCGCGAACGCGTCGGTGCCGGGAGTCGCCCCGTCGACGTCCACGCGGCGGATCAGCCACTCCGCGTACACCGATCCCGGCGGCGGCACCGTCATGCGGTGCTCGCCGGGACGGGTGAGGGCGCGGAGCATGTCGTGCCGGTCCAGGACCGCCTGCACCGCGCCCGCGAGGCCGGCCTCGTCGAGGCCGTCGGGCGCGGTGAGCAACGCCGCCTGCGAGAACCGGTCGTGGTGGCCGCCGCGGCCGAGCAACCAGTGCGCCACCGGCAGCAGCGGCACGTCACCGAGCCCGCCACCGTCGAGTTCGGTCAGCACCGTCTCGCCGGGGCCCGACTGGGCGACGGCGGCCAGCGCCGCGATCGTCTTGTGCTCGAAGACGTCCCGTGGCGAGAAGTGCAGGCCCAGCGCCTTCGCCCGCGAGACCAGCTGGATCGACATGATGCTGTCGCCGCCGAGCGCGAAGAACGAATCGTCCACGCCGACCGCGTCGAGACCCAGGACATCCGCGAACAGCCCGGCCAGATCCTGCTCGCGTGCAGACCGCGGCGCCCGGCCGGTCGTGACGCGCGTCCCGAAGTCCGGTGCCGGCAGCGCCTTGCGGTCCACTTTGCCCGCCGGGCCCAGCGGCAGCCGGTCGAGCACGGTCACCGCGGACGGCACCATGTACGACGGCAGCAGCGTCCCGACGAACTCGGTGATCTCGCCGGCATCGAGTTCGGCGCCGGGTTCGGGCACGACGTAGCCCGCCAGCCGGCTCGCGGGACCGGACCCGTCGACGGTGACGACGGCCGTCGCGACCCCGTCGTGGCGGCGCAGCGCGGACTCGATCTCGCCCAGCTCGATGCGGAACCCGCGGATCTTGACCTGGAAGTCGGTGCGGCCCAGATACTCGAGCTGCCCCGACCCGTTCCAGCGGACCAGGTCGCCGGTGCGGTACATCCGTTCACCGGGCCCGCCGAACGGGTTCGCGACGAAGCGCTCCCCGGTGATGCCGGGGCGGTCGTGGTAGCCGCGGGCCAGCCCGGTCCCGAGCACGTACAGTTCGCCGGGCACCCCGCCGGGCACCGGGTGCAGGCGCGAGTCGAGAACCACCGCCCCGACGCCCATCGGTGGCCGGCCGATCGTGACCGGCACCCCGACGGCGAGCGGTTCGCTGACGGCGGCGACGACGGTGGCCTCGGTGGGCCCGTACGCGTTGAACATCCGCCGCCCCGGCGCCCACTGCGCGACCAGTTCCGGCGGGCACGCCTCGCCGCCGGTGACCACGCATTCGATCCGGTCCAGCCCGGTCGGGTCCACCGATCCGAGCGCGGCCGGGGTCACGAACGCGTGGGTCACGGCGCCGTCGCGCAGCACGTCCCGCAGTTCGCCGCCGCCGAGCACCGTCGGCGGCGCGACCACCATCGTCGCGCCCGCACCGATCGCCAGCAGCAGTTCCAGGATCGAGGCGTCGAAGCTCGGTGACGAGAAGTGCAGGGTCCGTGACGCCGGCGTCACCCCGAACCGGGTCCGTTCCTCGGCCGCGAAGTTCGCCAGGCCGCGGTGCGAGACGACGACGCCCTTCGGGGTGCCGGTCGATCCGGACGTGTAGATCAGGTAAGCGGGATGGTCGAGGAGCAGCGGCCGGATCCGGTCCGCGTCGGTGATCGACCCGGCCGGCTGACGGCGCACCTCCTGCCGGACGTCCCTGTCGTCGAGCACGATCCAGTCGGTGGCCTGCGGCAGCGTGTCGCGGTGCGCGGTGGTGGTGAGGCCGACGGCGGCTCCGGAATCGGCGAGCATGTGCGCGATCCGGTCCGGCGGGTAGTTCGGGTCCACCGGCACGAACGCCGCCCCGGCCTTGGCCACCGCCCACGTCGCGGTCACCGACTCGAGCGACCGGGCCAGGGCGAGGGCCACCACCGATTCCGGGCCCACCCCGTGCTCGATCAGCAGCCGGGACAGTCGATCCGACCGGGTGTCGAGTTCGCGGTACGACAGCTCGCGCCCTTCGAACACCACCGCGGTGGACTCGGGATCGATGACGGTCGCGGCCGCCAACAGTTCGGGCAGGGTGCGGGCGGGCACGCCGGCGCCGCCGCTCACCGGGGCGAGGGCCGCCCGCTCGTCGCTGGTGAGCAGGTCGACGTCGCCGACCCGGGTGGTCGGATCGGCCGTGACCGCGCGCAGCACCGCCGTGAACCGTTCGGCGAGCCGGGCGACGGTCGCGGGATCGAAGAGATCGGTCGCGAACGTGAATCCGGCGGTGATCCCTTCCGGTTCCCCGGACTCGGCGAAATCCTCGGTCAGCGTGAGCTGCAGATCGAAGTTCGCGATCTCGGCCGCGGCGTCCACGGTCGTGACGGTCAGCCCGGGCAGTTCGAGTCGCGGCCGGTCGGTGTTGCGGAACTCGAGCATCACCTGGAACAGCGGCGTGTGCGCGGTGGAGCGTTCCGGGGCGAGCGCGTCGACCAGCCGCTCGAACGGCAGGTCGGCGTGGTGGAAGGCGTCGAGGTCGGAGTCGCGGACACCGGCGAGCAGCGCCGAGTAGGTGGCGTCGGGATCGAACCGGCTGCGCAGCACGAGGGTGTTGACGAACATGCCGACGAGGTCGTCGAGCGCCGCCTCCCCGCGACCGGCGATCGGGGTGCCGACCGCGACGTCGTCGGTGTCGCCCAGCCGGGCCAGCAGCGCGGCCAGGGCGGCGTGCACCGCCATGAACACCGTCGAATTGTGGCCGCGGGCGATCGCGACCAGGCGCCGGTGCGTGTCGTCGTCGATGCGGAAGTCGTGGACCGCGCCCCTCATCGAGCGTTCCGCGGGCCGCGGTCGGTCGGTCGGCAGCTCCAGCACCTCCGGGAGCCCGTCGAGGGTGCGGGCCCAGTAGTCGAGCTGGGTCGAGAGCAGGCTGTCGGGGTCGTCGGTGCTGCCGAGCACGCGGTGCTGCCACAGCGCGAAGTCGGCGTACTGCACCGGCAACGGCTCCCAGCCCGGCATCTCCCCTGCGGCGCGGGCCACGTAGGCGGTCATGAGATCCCGCGCGAGCGGGGCCATCGAGAAGCCGTCCGCGCAGATGTGGTGGACGACGATGACGAGCACATGACTGTGCGGGGCCAGCCGCAACAGCATCGACCGGACGGGCGGGGCGAGCGTGACGTCGAATCCGGTGCCCCCGAACTCCGCGATCCGCTCCGGCGCCTCGGTCTCGGACACCGTGACCGGCTCCAGTTCGGGGACGACGGCCGCGGTGGGCAGCACCACCTGGGTGGGCTCGCCGTCGACCATCGGGAACCGGGTGCGCAGCGATTCGTGCCGGTCCAGGACGTCGGCGATCGCGGCCCGCAACCCGTGCCGGTCGAGGTCGCCGTCGAGGCGCACCGGCAGCACGACGTTGTAGGACGGCGAGGTGGTGTCGAACTG
Organism: Rhodococcus sp. TAF43; assembly: GCF_052113525.1. Classification (NCBI taxonomy): domain Bacteria; kingdom Bacillati; phylum Actinomycetota; class Actinomycetes; order Mycobacteriales; family Nocardiaceae; genus Rhodococcus; species Rhodococcus sp. TAF43. Next base: position 23,427 of record NZ_JBFRDL010000010.1, on the reverse strand, counting down.
GTTGATGAACCACATTCGCTTCTGCGCCAGCGACACCGGCACCGGGGTGGGCCGCTCCCCCGCCGACAGCGGTGGCCGGTCGGCGCCGCGGGTACCCGCGGACGCGATCCGCAGCGCCAGCGCGGACACGGTGGGGGCGTCGAAGACCTCGCGCACCCCGACCCGGGTGTCGAGGGCGGTGTTGACGCGCGCGACCAGCCGGGTCGCGGTGAGCGAGTTGCCGCCCAGGTCGAAGAAGCTGTCGTACACCCCGACCCGGGGCGCGCCGACCAGTTCGGCGAAGATCGACGCCAGGATCTCCTCGACCGGGGTGCGCGGCGCAACGAATTCGGTTTCCGCGGAACGGAACTCGGGGGCGGGCAGGGCGCCGCGGTCGAGCTTGCCGGTGGCACCGAGCGGGAACTCGTCGACGACGAGGATCTGGGTCGGCACCATGTACGCGGGCAGCGACTCGGCGACCGCGTCCCGCAGGGCGGCGGGGTCGACCGTCGCGTCCGGATCGGCGATGACGTAGCCGATGAGCGCCTCGCCGATGATCTCGTCGCGGCGCACCACGACGACGGCCTGCGCCACCCCCGGCTGCGCGAGCAGCGCCGACTCGACCTCGCCCAGTTCGATCCGCAGGCCGCGGAGCTTGACCTGGAAGTCGGTCCGGCCGAGGTAATCGAGTGAGTAGTCGAGTCGCCCCGATCTCTTCCAGCGCACCACGTCGCCGGTGCGGTACATCCGCGAGCCGGGCGGCCCGAACGGGTCGGGGACGAACCGCTCCGCGGTCAGGTCGGGGCGGCCGACGTACCCGCGGGCCAGCTGGACACCCGCGAGGTACAGCTCGCCGGGCACGCCCACCGGGACCGGATGCAGCCGCGAATCCAGCACGAACACCTGCGTGTTCCACACCGGCGCACCGATCGGCACGCTCACCCGATCGGCGTCGGTGTACTGCCGGTACGTGACGTCGACCGCCGCCTCGGTGGGGCCGTACAGGTTGTGCAGGTCGGCACCGGACGCGGCGGCGAACTCCGCGAATGCGGCCGCCGTCGCGGGCGGCAGCGCCTCGCCGCTGCAGAACACCATCCGCAGCGACCGGCACTGCGCCGGCCGGCCGCCGACGACGAACGCCGCGAGCATCGACGGCACGAAGTGCGCGACGGTGACCTGACGATCCTCGATCAGCTGGGACAGGTAGGCGGGATCGCGGTGCCCGTCGGGGATCGCGATCGCCAGGCTCGCGCCGGTCTGCAACGGCCAGAAGAACTCCCACACCGAGACGTCGAAGGTCGCGGGTGTCTTCTGCACCACCACGTCGGACGCGGTGAGCCGGTACTGCCCCTGCATCCACGACAGCCGGTTCACGATCGCGCGGTGGCTCACCGCCACACCCTTGGGTCGTCCGGTGGAGCCCGACGTGTAGATGACGTACGCGACGTCGTCCGGGCACAGCGGGGCGCGGCGTTCCTCGGGGCGGATCGGGCTGTCGTCGCGGTCGCCGAGGTCGAGCCCGTCGATCTCCACGACGTCCACACCGGCGGGCATCCGCCCGCGGTCCCGTCGGGTGCCGAGCACGCACACCGGTTGCGAGCTGTCGAGCACGTACTCGGTGCGGGCGAAGGGATGGTCCGGGTCGAGCGGAACGTAGGCGCCGCCCGCCTCGACGACCGCGTACATCGCGACGAGCAGGTCGAACGAGCGCCGGATCGACAGGGCGACCCGGGTGTCCGGTCCCACCCCGCGCTCGATCAGTTCGCGGGCGAGCCGGTGCACGCGGGAGGCGAACTGCGCGTACGTCAGTTCCTCGTCGCCGAACGTGAGCGCGACCGCGTGCGGAGTGCGGCGCACCTGCGCGTCGAACAGGCCCGCGAGGGTGCTCACGGGCACCGCGTGGCCGGTGGCGTTCCATTCGCCGAGCACCAGTTCGCGTTCCCCGTCGACGAGGACGTCGATGTCGCCGACCCGGATCGCGGTGTCGACGGTGATCGACTCGAGGATCCGCACGAAGCGGTCCGCGAACCCTGCCACCGTCGACGGATCGAACAGATCGGTCGCGTACGACACCGTCGCGTCGATGCTGCCGGGCCGGCCCTCCTCGTCGGTGCTCTCGGTGAGGATCCACTGCATGTCGAACTTGGCTGTGCCGGTATGAACCTCGGAGACCTCGACCGCGAGACCGGGCAGTTCCAGTCGGTTCTGGTCGGCGTTGTCCGAGCCCTGCAGCACCAGCATCACCTGGAACAGCGGCGAGTACGCGCCCGACCGTGTCGGATCGAGCACCTCGACCAGTCGCTCGAACGGCACGTCGGTGTTGCCGAGGGCGGCCAGGTCGGTGGCGCGGGTGCGGGCCAGCAGATCGCTGAACGTGGACGCGGGTTCCACCTGGGTGCGCAGCACCAGCGTGCCGGCGAACATGCCGATCAGGTCGTCGAGTTCGGCCTCGCCGCGGCCCGACACCGGGGAGCCGATCGAGATGTCGGAGGTGCCGCTCGATCGGGCGAGCAGCACCGCGAGGGCGGCGTGCAGCACCATGAACAGGCTCGCCTCGTACTCGCCGGCCACCTCGAGCAGGCGCCGGTGCAGATGCGGCGCGATCGTGAAGTCGGCTTCGGCGCCCCGCATCGACTGCTGCGGCGGCCGGGGCCGGTCGGTGGGCAACTCGAGCAGGTCGGGCGCACCGGCCAGTTCGCCACGCCAGTGGTCCAGTTGACGCGAGACCAGACTGTGCGGGTCGTCCTCCGCGCCCAGCAGGTCGCGCTGCCACAGCGAGTAGTCGGTGTACTGGACCGCGAGCGGCGACCATTCGGGGGGTGTGCCCGCGGCGCGGGCGCCGTAGGCGACCATCACGTCCCGCGCCAGCGGCGCCATCGACAGCCCATCCGCGGCGATGTGGTGCACCACGAGCGTCAGGACGTGCTCGGTCGGTCCGAGCCGCCACAGGTTCGCCCGCACCGGCGGCGCCGACGTCACGTCGAACGCCGCCGTCGCGGCGGCTGTCATCCGCTGCGGCAGTTCGTCCTCCGTCACGGTGACCGGTTCGAGGTCGGGTGCGACCTGCGCGGTCGGGCGCACCGACTGGACCGGGCCGTCCGGGGTGTTGGGGAACACCGTCCGCAACGCCTCGTGCCGCTCGAACACGTCCGTGAGCGCGGTGCGCAGGGCCCGGACGTCGAGATCGCCCGTCATCTTCACCGCGATCGGAATGTTGTACGCCGCGGAGGTGGGGTCGAACTGGTTGACGAACCACATTCGCTGCTGCGCCGCCGAGACCGGCACCGGCCCGTCGTGGTCGCGTGGCACCAGCGGCGGCCGCGCCCCGTGGCCGGGGCCGGCGGCCTCGACGCGGGCGGCGAGTTCACCGACGGTGGGGGCCTCGAACAGATCGAGGACGCCCAGTTCGGTGCCGAGGGTCGCGTTGATGCGGGCCACGATGCGGGTCGCGGTGAGCGAGTTGCCGCCCAGGTCGAAGAAGCTGTCGGTGGTGCCGATCCGTTCGATGCCCAGCAGTTCGGAGAACACGCCGGCGATCTTCTTCTCGTCGAGCGTGCTCGGCGCCCGGAATTCGCCGGTGCCCGTGTCGAATCGGGGTTCCGGCAGGGCGCGCCGATCCAGCTTGCCTGCCGGGGTCAGCGGCAGCGACTCGAGCACGACGACGCTGGCGGGCACCATGTGCGGGGGCAGCACGTCCGCGACGTGGGTGATGACGTCGCCGCCGAGCCGATTGCCTGCACCGCCGGCGTGGAGGTCCTGGTTGCTGTCGGGCTGGACATAGGCCACCAGGAGGGTGTCCCCGGCCGGCCCCACGAAACCGGTTGCGAGCGCGAACCCGACCTCGGGGTGCGATCGCAGCGCGGCCTCGACCTCGCCGAGTTCGATGCGGTAGCCGCGGATCTTGATCTGGAAGTCGGTGCGGCCGAGATACTCGAGCGTGTACTCGCGTCCGCCCGATCGCTTCCAGCGCACCAGGTCGCCGGTCCGGTACATGCGGTCGCCTGCGGGGCCGAACGGGTTCGCGACGAAACGCTCGCCGGTGATACCGGGGCGGTCGTGGTAGCCGCGGGCCAGCCCGTCGCCGTACACGTAGAGTTCGCCCGCCACGCCGACCGGCACCGGGCGCAGCCGACCGTCGAGCACCAGCGCCCCGGTCCCGAGCGGTGGACTGCCGATCGCGACGTCGCGGCCCACCTCGAGCGGTCCGGACACGCTCGACACCACCGTCGCCTCGGTGGGGCCGTACGCGTTGAACATCCGGTGCCGGGGCGCCCACTGTTCGACCAGGTACGGCGGGCAGGCCTCGCCGCCGGTCACGACGCACTCCAGATCGGTGAGCGCCACCGGATCGACCGACCCGAGCGCGGCGGGTGTCACGAACGCGTGGGTGACGTGCTCCTGCCGCAACAGCCGGGTCAGTTCGGCGCCACCGTAGATCGTCGGCGGCGCGATCACCATGGTCGCGCCCGCGCCGACCGCGAGCATCAGTTCCAGCACCGACGCGTCGAAGCTCGGTGACGAGAAGTGCAGGGTCCGCGACTCGGGCCGCACCCCGTACCGGACCCGTTCGTCCTCGGCGAAGTTCGCCAGGCCCCGATGGGTCACCGCGACGCCCTTCGGGGTGCCGGTCGATCCCGACGTGTAGATCAGATAGGCGGGATGGTCGATGCGGATGCCGGCGATCCGGTCGGCGTCGGTGACCGGATCGGTCGGCCACTGGCGGACCTGCTCGGCGAAGCCCGGCGCATCGAGCACCAGCGTCGCGACGGTGTCGGCGACCGCGTCGGTGTGCGCCGCGACCGTCAGCGCCAGGACCGCACCGGAGTCGGTGAGCATGTGCTCGATCCGGTCGGCCGGATAGTTCGGGTCCACGGGAACGAACGCCGCGCCGGTCTTCGCGGCCGCCCACACCGAGGTCACCGACTCGATCGACCGCGGCATCGACAGCGCCACCACCGTCTCGGGGCCCACCCCTCGCGCGATCAGCATGCGCGCCAACCGATTCGACTGCTCGTCGAGTTCGCGGTAGGTGACGTCCCGGCCCTCGTACGTCAGCGCGACCCGATCCGGGTCCCGGCGTGCGGCGCCGTCGAGCAGGTCGGCCAGGGTGCGCGGTGTGACGCCGTCGCCTCCCCACACCCCGGACAACGCCAGGCGTTCGTCGTCGCCGAGCAGGTCGATGTCGGCGACGGGGGTGGACGGATCGTCGAGCACCGCGTCGAGTACCCGGACGAAACGTGACGCGAGCGCCTCGATGGTCTCGCGGTCGAACATGTCCGTCGCATACGCGAACGAGGCGTCCATCCCGTCGTGCACACGGTCTGCGCCGTCGGCATCGAACCGCTGCTCGACGGTCAGGCGCAGGTCGAGCGCGGACAGGTCGGGCCCCGCGTCCGCGCCCCGGACGAGCAGGTCGTCGAGCTCGAGGTGGGGGGTGCGTCCGTCGCGGAACTCGAGCATCACCTGGAACAGCGGAGAGTGCGCGTTCTCCCGCGTCCGGTCCAGCGCCTCCACCAGCTGCGCGAACGGGGTCTCGGCGTGCCGGAACGCGGCCAGGTCGGATCTGCACACGGCGGTGAGCAGTTCGTCGAACGTGATCCCCGGCGGCAGTGTGGTGCGCAGGGCGAGCGTGTTGACGAATTCGCCGCCCGCGGCGCGGCCGGCGACCGGGGTCCCGATCGCGATGTCGTCCACGTCGGCCAGACGCGACAGCAACACCGCCAGTGCCGCGTGCACGGCACCGAACACCGTGCACCCGCGCTCGGCGGCCAGCTCTGTCAGGGCCCGGTGGGCGTGCGGCGCGATCGCGAAGTCCACCCGGTCGCCGTCCAGCGCGCGGCGCGACGGGCGCGGGCGATCGGACGGCAGCGACAGGATGTCGGGCAGCCCCGCCAGCTCGCGGGACCAGAACTCGAGCTGCGCCGCGGTCCGCAGCAGCTGCGCTCCCACCGCCGAGCTCTCCGTGTGGATGTCGGCGACGCGGGTCTCGGGGGCCGCGAGGACGAACTCGTCGATCAGCTCGAGGAACCGCCGGTGGTGGGTGCGCAGCGCATCCTCGGTGTAGCGCCCGGGGTTCGCCCGGAATTCGACGAATGTCCTTGTCGGGGTTCCACTCTGGACGAAGTTGACCAGCAGGTCCTCGACCGGGCCGGACGTGACGATGTGATACTCGCCGACGATCGGCCCCAGTGTCATCTGTTGATGGAACAGCATCACGTTGACCATCGGGCCGGCCAGTCCTCGCGCGGTGCCGGTCAACCCGGCGTCGCGGCGGATGTCCTCGATGCTGCACCGCTGGTGCCGCAGCGCGCCCATCAACTCCAGTTGGATCCGTCCGACGACGTCGGCGACGGTGTCGTTGGGCAGCACCGTCGCCCGCAGCGGCGCGACGTTGACGAGCATGCCGCCCGACCGCTGCAACGGGGCGGTGGTCCGCGCCGACACCGGCATGTTGACCAGCACGTCCGTGCGGCCGGTCATCCGGCTCAGGTAGCACGCGAAGGCCGCGATCAGCACCGCCGCCGGGGTGGCCTCGAGGCGCCGGTCGGTGGTGTCGAGGGCCTCGATCACCGCCGCGGGCAGCGGGGCGCTCGCGACCCGGCTGACGGCCTCGACGGGCGCGTCGTTCTCGGCGAGCGTCGACCCGGACTCGATGCCCGCGATGYGGTCGGCCCAATACTCGCGATCGGCCTGGAATCGGCTCGACGCCCGGTACTTCTGGTCGATCGCGAGGAGTTCGCGAAGATCGAGGGCGCGAGGCGGCTCGAGGTCACGCTGTTCCACGGCCGCGGTGTAGAGCGCGGCGATGCGGTTCGCCATGGTCATTCCGCTGTAGCCGTCGAGGGCTACGTGGTGAATTCTGGTGTACCACAGATAGTCTCGATCGCCGATCTGCAGGATCGTCATGTCGACAAGAGGATCCCGGGTCAGGTCGATCGGGACCGAGTGGTCGTGGTCCATCCACGCGTGCGCCGCGGCCATCGGGTCGGGCTGTTCGCGCAGGTCCACCTGCCCGATCGACGTGTCGATGTCGGGATCGAGCAGCTGCCACGGCTCGCCGTCGACGTCGACCAGTCGCAGGTACGGCGACTGGAACTCCTCCCCCGTAATCAGCGCGCACCGGCGGAGCAGCTCGATGTCGAGGTCGCCGTGTAGCGCCACATACTGTGCGATGAAAATCGGAACGCTCGGCCGGAGCTGCTGGGCGAACCACATACTCCGCTGCACCGAGGACAGCGGAAAAGCCTCGGTGGGTAGATCCGGATGATCGGAACCGCGTGAGCCGGGTTCCCGAGATCCTGACAACGTCATTTACTCGCCCCCTGAGAGCAGAATGCCCCGGTTGCATCGGGACCACACCATATCAAGATCCTTTCGCCGCCCGGACGGTTTCCGGCCGCACGAAAGACCGACATATGGCCTGGTAGATAGGCAAAAATGCCCCTTCGGTCCGGTTCGTCCGTGCGCCCCTGTCGGGGGTCGGATCGAGGGGCTCGCAGGCGCCTTTCGGGACGCCTAATCGAGCGACGAATCATGCTCCCGCGCGGCGAGCAGAGTGCCCGGCCGAAGGTCGGTCCAGTTGGTGTCGATGTAGTCGACACAGGCGCGGCGGGTGTCCTTCCCGTGCGCTACGGCCCAGCCGGCGGGAACATCCGCGAACGCGGGCCAGAGCGAATGCTGGTTGTCCTCGTTGACCAGCACCAGGAAGTTCGCATCGTGGTCGTCAAACGGGTTGGTCACCACTACACCTCTCGATCGTTCCGACGAAGAGTGATGCACACCATTATTTAGATCGAGCGACACACCGGGGCTGTTACACCATGCTAGTCCCAAAACGTGATATCCCACCCGCGCGGCGAGGGCGCGGGTGGGCTCGGGTCGAGACGAAGAATCGGGATCAGATGGCGGTGGCGACCTTCCACGCCGAGTGCATCGCGCCCTCGATGTAGTCGACCTCGCCGGCGTCACCGACGACGCGGACGTCGACGCCGTCGCGGGCCAGCACATCGGCCAGCGGCGCCGCCGCCGAGACCCCCGACGCCACCACGACCATGGTCGCCGGCACGGACAGCGTCTTGCCCCCGACCGTGAACTCGACCGACTTCTTGGTGATGCGCTCGACCGTCGCGTTGCGCTGGATGTTCACGCCCAGCTCCTTGGCGTGCTTGATCGCGGTCCAGCGGCGCGGCATCGCCATCGGGATGCCCAGCTGCTGGCCCTCCTCGATCAGCGTCACCCGGCTGCCACGCTCGGCGAGGAACTCCGCGAGCTCGAGACCGACGAGCGACCCGCCGATGACGACGACGTTCTTGCTCATCGGCAGGAACTTGAGGAACTTGCGGCTCAGGACGCGGATCTTCTCGGGGCTCTTGGTGATGCCGACGAGCCCACCGAGCCTGCCCGCGACCCGCAGGAACAGCGATTGGTCGGAGACGTCGCCGGTGCCGGTCATCAGGCCACGCAGGCTGTCACCGGTGTGCACGTGCGGCAGGTTGCCGCCGGGGACGCTCGGCCGCGCGCGCACCGCACCGGTCGCGACCACGACGGCGTCGGGCGCGAGGGCCTTGATGGTCGCGGCCGTGGCGTCGGTGTTCAGCCGGACGTCGACGCCCAGACGCCGGACCTCGTTGCTGAGCCAGTTCAGCAGGCGTTCGTTGTCGGGGGTGGTGAGGGTGGAGAACCACAGCGTTCCGCCGAGGCGGTCGGTCTTGTCCAGCAGCGTGACACGGTGACCACGCTCGGTGGCGACCCGGGCGGTCTCCAGTCCACCCGGACCGGCACCGACCACCACGACATGCTTGCGGGTCGTGCTCGCCGGGAACGGCAGCAGCGTCTCGTTGCCGAGTGCCGGGTTCACCGCGCACAGCGGGGTGTCGTCCCAGAAGTTCTCCTGCACGCACACGTAGCAGTTGATGCATGGACGGACCTGCTCRCTGCGGCCGGCCTCGAGCTTGTTGACCAGGCCGGGATCGGCCAGCAGCTGGCGGCCCATGGCGACGAAGTCGGTCCGGCCCTCGGAGATCATCTGCTCGCCGACCTCGGGCAGCATGCGACCGACGGTGATGACCGGGATCGACACCCCACGCTTCACGAGCGCGGCGTTGTCGGTGTAGTAGCCGACCTTGTCGGGCAGCGGGCCGTCGGTGAAGTTCGCGAATGCGTTCAGTGCGGTGCCCGTGACGTGGATGGCGTCCGCGCCGGCCTTCTCGAACATGGCGGCCGCGCCCGCGGCCTCCTCGGGGGTCAGGCCCTCGGACTCGCCGTACTCCTGCCCCGCCAGACGGACGATGACCGCGAGGCTGTCGCCGACCTCGGCCTTGACCGCGCGGATCACCTCGCACGACAGCCGTGCCCGATTCTCCAGCGATCCGCCGTACTCGTCGGTGCGCTGGTTCGAGTAGCGGCTCAGGAAGCCGCCGAGCACATAGTTGTGGGCGCAGTGGATCTCGACCGCGTCGCCGCCGGCGGCCTTCACGCGGCCCGCAGCCTCCGCGAACATGCGGACCAGCCAGTCGAGATCGTCCTGGGTGGCCTCGTGGTAGGTGGCCTTCTTGCCCTCCTGGATGGCGGCCATCTTCCCGAGTTCCGCGGGGGTGCAGTCGGCCATCGCGCTCATGTCACCGGGCGGCTTCGGAATGGACGGCACCAGCTGCGGGCGGCCGTCGAGGGTGTCGATCCGGGCGACCTTGCCGTGGTGCGTCATCTGCACGCACAGCTTGCTGCCCGCCTCGTGGACCGCGTCGGCGAGCGCCTTCAGGCCGGGGATGAACCGGTCCTCGGACAGGCCCGGCTCCTTGCGGCTGGTGCAGCCCGCCGGGTACGCGACGGCGCAGCAACCCGTGATGATCAGACCGGTACCGCCCTCGGCGCGGGCGGCGAAGTGGTCGATGTCGCCCTGGTGGATCTCGCCGTCCTCGCAGAGGTTCATGTCCATGGCGGGGAGAACGACCCGGTTCTCCAACGTGATGGGCCCGATCGTGCCGGGAGCGAGCAGGTGCGGGAACGTCTGGTTTCGGATCGTCACGAGCAGAAGGTATTTCGCGACGGCAACCTCTTGTGACGGCTTCCCGCTCAGCGGGACTCGGTGGGGCTCCCCCGCCGGCCCCACGCTCGCGCCCGCGCTACCGCCCGAGCAGTGCCTTCACCTGGCCGGCACGCTTGGCCAGCCCCCATCGGGTGACCTTGAGCAGCGCCTCCCGGACGATGTTGCCGCTCATCTTCGACTCGCCGATCTCCCGCTCGGTGAACGTGATCGGCACCTCGGTTACGGTGAATCCCTGGTTGATCGCCCGCCACGCGAGATCGACCTGGAAGCAGTAGCCGTGCGATTCGACGGCCGCCAGATCCAGCGCCTCGAGCACCTCGCGCCGGTACGCGCGGTAGCCACCGGTGATGTCCTGGATCCGCACCCCGAGCGCAAGGCGGGAGTAGATGTTGCCGCCGCGGGAGAGCCATTCGCGGTGCTTGGRCCAGTTCACGACGGTCCCGCCGGGCACGTACCGCGACCCGAGCACGAGGTCGGCGCCCGCGTCCACCTGGTCGAGCAGCCGGTGCAACTGCTCGGGCGCGTGACTGCCGTCGGCGTCCATCTCGACCAGCACCGTGTAGTCGCGCTCCAGGCCCCATCGGAAGCCGGCGATGTACGCGGCACCGAGGCCGTTCTTCTCGGTGCGGTGCATCACGTGGATGCGGCGGGCGTCGTCGGCCGCGGCGAGCTCGTCGGCGAGACCGCCGGTGCCGTCCGGGCTGCCGTCGTCGACGACGAGGACGTCGGTGGCCGGCAGCGCAGCGTGCAGCCGGCCGACGATCAGCGGCAGGTTCTCGCGTTCGTTATACGTCGGAATGATCACCAGGGTCCGTGCGCTCGGTCGCGCGTTGCCCCCGTTCGGCGTCCCCGCTGACATCGAGATCCTCCCTGCCGGCCGAGGCCGGTGCCTTCTGTGTGTCCTGTACGTCGCAGTCGGTCTGCGTCGTCTTGCCGGCCGATCCGTCGCCCCGCCGGCTGCGCACGGCAGCGAACACGAGGGCGGCGGCGGCACCGAGACACAGGAGAACCTCCGGAATCGGGCCGAGCCGAGTTGCCAGCGTAGTACCGGTACGTAGTGAGACCTCCGACACCAGGGCCGCGGGCACGAAAAGGTCCGATTCCTGCCCCACCGAACCGTCCGCCGCGATGATCGCGCTGACCCCGCTGGTCGCGGCGACCACCACGTCGCGCCGGTGCTCGACGGCGCGCACCCGGGACATCGCCAACTGCTGGTAGGTCATCTCGGTGTCGCCGAACGTGGCGTTGTTGGTCGGCACCGCGATCAGCTCCGCGCCGTTGCGGACCGATTCGGTGAGTGCCCGGTCGAACGCGACCTCGTAGCAGGTCGCGACACCGACCTCGATGGCGTCGGCGGTGACGACGCCGTTGCCGTGACCGGGGACGAAATTGCCGGCCTGGTCGGCGTACGACGAGAACAGCCGGAAGAAGTCCCGGTACGGCAGGTACTCCCCGAACGGTTGGATGATCCGCTTGTCGTGCCGCTCGCCGGGCCCCTGCGCGCCGTCCCAGACGATCACGGAGTTGGTGGTGGTGCCGTCGGCGTTGACGAGGACGGCTCCGACCAGGATCGGGGCGCCGACCGCCGCCGACGCGGCGGTGATCTCCTCGGCGGCGTCCGCGTTGCGGAGCGGGTCGATGTCCGACGCGTTCTCGGGCCAGATCACCAGGTCGGGCTGCGACGCGCGGCCGGCGGCGACGTCGTCGGCGAGTTGGAAGGTGCGGCGGACATGGTTGTCGAGGACCGCCCGGCGCTGCGCGTTGAACTCCAGGCCGAGCCGGGGCACGCTGCCCTGGATCGCGGCCACGGTGACGGTGCGGTCCCTGTCGCTGTCCGCGTGCACGTACGGCACGGCCGCGAGGGCGACCGCCGACGCGGACACGGCGACCACGAGCGGTCCCGCGAATGCCCGGGGGCTGYGGTTGCGGGCGGCCACGAGTCCCACCGCCGCGAGGCCGGTGCCGGTGAGCGCGACGCCGAAACTGAGCAGCGGCGCCCCGCCGAGCGCGGCCAGGGGCAGCAGCCAGCCGTCGGGCTGACCGAACGCGAGCTTGCCCCACGGGAATCCGCCGAACGGCACCGACGAGCGCAGCCATTCGGTGAGACTCCACACCGCCGCGACCGCCAGTGCGACCACCCACACCGGCGCGCGCAGCCGGTGGACGAGCACGGTCCCGAGCCCGAACAGCCCGATGAACACCGACTCCGCGGCGGACAGCGCCAGCCAGGGCAGCGGTCCCACGTACTCGCCGATCCACGGCAGCAACGGCACCAGGAACCCGAGCCCGGCGAGGTAGCCGTAGCCGAATCCGGCGCGCAGTGTGCGCCCCCCGCGGCCGTAGCCGGTGAGGACCGCCACCAGCAGCGCGACTCCGACCGGGGCCAGGAACCACAGTGGGCGCGGCGGAAAGCTCGCGAACAGCAGCAGGCCGGACACGACCGCGAGCACGCAGTCGCGCAGTGTCGCGGTCAGGGCGCTCCGGTCACGCCCCATGGACGGTGACCCCGCGGTGCACCGAGCGCACGCACACGGGGGTGCGTGCGCCGTCCTCGAGCCGCGGCAGCGCCGGCACACGCGAACGCGGATCGGTCGACCAGCGCTGCACCGAGTCCTTGGGCGCCGAGACGACGAGTTCGTCGGCGTCCCACACCACGTACGACGCCGGCGCGCCCGGGGTGAGCGTGCCGGCCATGCCGTCGCGGACGCCGCCGGCCCGCCACGCGCCCCGCGTCGCCGCGGAGAAGGCCGCGCGTGGCGACACCCCGCTGCCCGGCGTGCGGTGGTGGACCGCGGCCCGGAGCATCGCCCACGGATCGACAGGGGTCACCGGGGCATCCGAGCCGAACGCCAGCGACATCCCGGTCGAGGCGATGGGCGCGAACGGGTTCATCCGCAGCGCGCGCTCGGCGCCGAGCCGCTGCGCGTACATGCCGTCGGCGCCGCCCCAGAGGGCGTCGAACATCGGCTGCATGCTGGCGATCACACCCCACCCACCCAACAGGGCCGCCTGCTCGGGGGTGACCATCTCGAGGTGCTCGAGGCGATGTCCGCGGGCGGCGAGCGCGGGCCCGCCCAGTTCGGTGGCGACGTTCTCGAACGCCGCGACCGCGGTGGCGACGGCACCGTCCCCGATCACGTGGAAGCCGGCCTGGATGCCGGCGAGCGTGCAGGCCCGGACGTGCGCGGCCACCGCGTCGACGTCGAGATAGCTGTTGCCCCGCGGGTTCGTCGTGTGGCCCGCGCAGTCGTGGTACGGCTCGAGCAGGGCCGCGGTGTGGGAACCCAGCGCGCCGTCGATGAACAGGTCGCCGCCGAGCGCGTGCGCGCCGGTGCGAGCGAGCAGGTCGGCCGCGGCCTCGGGGGAATCGACCGCCTCGCCCCAGTAGCCGCGCACCTCCACCCCGTGCGACAGCGCGAGCAGTTCCCGGAAGTCGTCGAGACCACCGACGTCGGGGCCGCCGCACTCGTGGACGGCGACGACGCCCTGCGCCGCGGAGTGGTCGAGCGCCGCGACGCGCGCGGCTACCCGCTGCGCCGCGGTGAGCAGGGTGCGGGCCCGGGCGCGGACCAGGTGGTGCGCTTCGCCGCTGACGGCGCCGTCGGGGGTGAAGCCGCCGGCCGACGCGAGGTCGGGCACCGCGGCGCGCAACGCGGTCGAACACAGCGCGGAGTGCGCGTCGATCCGGGTGAGGTACACCGACCGGCCCAAGGCGGCGGCGTCGAGTTCGGCGGTCGTGGGCGCGGCGTCGGCCCAGCGGCTGTCGTCCCAGCCGTGTCCCCAGATCACCGCGCCGTCGTGCGTCTGCGCGAACCGGCGCACCAGGTCGAGGCATTCGGCCTTGCTGCGGGCCCCGCCGAGATCGAGGCCCGTCAGCTGCAGACCGAGGGCGGTGACGTGGACGTGGGTGTCGACGAATCCGGGGGTGACGAAGGCGCCGTCGAGTTCGATCACTTCCGCGTCGGGATGCAGGGCGCGGCMCGGACGGTCCTCGCCGATCCAGACGACGATGCCGTCGGTGACCGCCATCGCGGTCGCGTCGGGGGCGCTGGGACTGTAGATGCGGCCGTCGACCAACAGTTGGGTACTCACGGGCATCCAGTCTGCCTGTTACGGCAGCGCGCGGGGCCCCTGGGTCGGGGTGTCGGGGTACACGTCGACGACTTCGCCGTCGATCACCGTTCCCCCACCACTTCCGCGGCCTCCCCGGGCGCGGGACGCGAACTCGACGCCCGCCAGTGTCACGTTGGCCCGCTTGCCCGCCAGCAGGACCGCCGCCGGTCGCAGCGCCCACCGCGTCGGMGGCAGCAGCATCAGCAGGCCGAGGACCGACGTCACCAGTCCCGGCACGAACATCAGCACCGAACCGGCGGCGACCATCGCGCCGTCGGCGACCGCGCCGGTCGGGGATGCCTCGCCGCGGGTCGCCCGGCGGAAACCGTCCATCACCACGCGCCACTGCGACCTGACCAGCACCATGCCCACCGCGGATCCGGCGATCAGCAACAGCACCGTCCACAGCACGCCGATCGTGCTGCCGACCCAGATCAGGACACCGACCTCCACCAGGGCGTAGAGGAGGAACAGGGGCGCGATCATGGTGGATCCTCTCGGTGGGTCGCCCGCCGGGTGTGTGGCGGGATGCTCTGTCTGCTCAACGATCGGGGGTACCGAAATGCTCCCACGCGCCCGGATTCGATCCCGTAACGGTCTAACCCTAAAGTTGACGTAGAGACTTCTCGCGTGGTCGAGTACCGGTATCGATCGGCTGGGAGGGCCGATCCCCAGGGAGGAGTTCACATGTCTCGTCGCTTCGGCCGCAGCACCACACGCCGATTGTTGACCCGCCTGTCCGTCGCGGTCGCGGGTGCGGCCGCCGGTGCGGTCGTGTTCTCGGGCGTCGCGACCGCGGCCCCGGCGGCACCCGCGCCCCCGCCGCTGCAGGGCCTGCTCGAGCAGTTCACCAAGAACGCTCCCCAGGCATCCGATTTCCTCGGCGGCCTGCTCGGCACGCCCGGGGTCACCGAACTCATCGAAGGCGCGACCGGCCAGGAGGTCGGCGCCACCACGGCGAAGGACTTCATGTTCCCGGCGCCCACGTTCGGATGCGGGGCCGCGGGCAATCCGATGACGGTGACCGTCGCGAGCGCGCAGGCCGGGCCGAACTTCCCGCTGCCGCCGTGGATCGAGCGCGGCAACCTGCGCTTCCAGGCGGTGCCGGCACATCTGGCCATTCCCAAGGAATCGGGTCTGCAGGTGGCGTGGTTCAACGTGACGACGCTCGAGGGTGGGGTCGTGCCGCTCGACGACACGCTCCTGAACGTGCCGACGCTGTCGAAGACGGTGGAGACCGGCGAGGGCACGGTCCTCGCGGCGCTGTTCGGTCAGGTGAAGTACGACTCCGGCACCACCTGCACCGCACTCGGCACCGTCGGACAGTTCACGGCGTAGCCCGGACGGATCGATCGTGAAGGGTCTCCGGCGGTCGCCGTCGGAGACCCTTCACGATCGGTGAAGCCGATCTCACGAGGTGCGACCGTTCGCGATCTCCTCGATCGAGTCGCACCGAATCGATCCGGCGGCCGCGGTCCAGACCGGATCGCGATCGATACTGGTGGCCAGGCCGTTGATCGTGAACGTCAGGGCCGTGTGGTCCTCGCCGGCCGCGACCCGCAGGCCCTCGCTGGTGGTGCCGCCGAGTCGGTAGTGCTCGCCGTCCGGGCCGGAGAAGGCGATCGACACCGCGTTCGTCCGCTCGTCGCCGTCCCCGAACAGGATGTTCAGACTCGCCTGGATCGAGAAGTCCTGGCCCGGCGACTCGCCGCCACCGTCGTAGTCGGTGAAGTCGCTGGTGGTCACCTCGTACCCCCAGCTCTCGCCGCCCGCCAGCGGGTCCGTGTAGTGGTGGCAGGCCGTGAATCCGTTCTGCGGCAACGACACCCGGCCGGTCCACGACACCCCCAGCTCCAGCCACGAGTCATCCGCCGCGCCGACGTCCGGCAGGTGAAGGGCGCGGCCACCCTCGGCAGGAGTGAACCTGTCAGCGGCCGTAGGCTGTTCGTCGTTCACTGTGCACCCGAGCAGGGCACCGATCGCCACGGCCGCCGGCAACAACGACGCTCCCCAGCGCCTCTCCCCCATCATGCCCGCCACCCTAGCCGCGGGTGCGAGCACAAGGCGTCGTGCCGTGCGGATCGAACGGATGCATCGCTCCATGAAAGACGGAGACGAGGGGATTACCCGCTCCTCGCCACTCTCGACATACCGCGCACCCGGGGCCTTGCGGCAAGACCCCGGTAGTGCTGCAGAATCTCCGGCCGAGGCCAGAACCTGCGGAAATCAGTGACACGCGGTGCCGGTGTGCGCACCTCCGGCCCACGCGGAGCAGCTGGCCGAAATGCAACCTTCTCGAACGGGGTTCCGATGATCGACGTGATCGTTGCCGGCGGCGGACCGACCGGCCTGATGCTCGCCGCCGAGTTGCGGCTGCACGGGGTGCACGTGCTCGTACTGGAGAAGGAGACGACGCCCACCGAAGTGGTCCGCTCCCTCGGCCTGCACGCGCGCAGCATCGAGGTGCTGGACCAGCGTGATCTCCTCGACCGGTTCCTCGCGCACGGACGGCGGCACCCGGTCGGCGGCTTCTTCGCCGGCATCCCCAAGCCGCAACCCGAACGGCTCGACACCGCGCACCCATACGTCCTCGGCATCCCGCAGCCTGTAACCGACCGTCTCCTGGCCGAGCATGCCGCCGAACTCGGAGTCGAGATCCGGCGCGGCTGCGAACTGGTAGGGCTGAATCAGGACGACCACGGGGTGACCGCCCTGCTGGCCGACGGCACCCGGTTGCATTCGAACTACCTCGTCGGCTGCGACGGCGGCCGCAGCACGGTGCGCAAACTGCTCGGCATCGACTTTCCCGGCGAGCCGAGCCGGGTGGAGACGCTGCTCGGGGAGGTAGCTCTGACGGCATCGACCGAGACCCTCGACGCCGTGATGGCCGAGGTCCGCAAGACCCAGTTGCGGTTCGGCGCCATGCCCCTCGGGGACGGGGTGTACCGCGTCATCGTGCCCGCGGCGGGAGTGGCCGAGGACCGCACGGTCCCGCCCACCCTGGATGAGCTGAAGCAGCAACTGCGCGCCATCGCCGGCACCGACTTCGGTGTGCACTCACCGCGTTGGCTGTCCCGCTTCGGCGACGCGACCCGGCTGGCCGAGCGCTACCGGACCGGACGGGTGTTGCTGGCCGGCGACGCGGCGCACATCCACCCACCGAGCGGCGGGCAGGGACTCAACCTGGGCATCCAGGACGCGTTCAACCTGGGCTGGAAACTGGCTGCCGAGGTGGGGGGCTGGGCGCCGGAGGGGCTTCTGGACAGCTATCACACCGAACGGCACCCGGTGGCCGCCGACGTGCTGGACACCACCCGCGTGCTGATGGAGCTGATGTCCCTCGAGCCCGGCGCCCAGGCAGTGCGCCGGCTGGTGGCGGAACTGATGGACTTCGAGGACGTGAACCGGTACCTGATCGAGAAGATCACCGCCATCGGGATCCGCTACGACTTCGGCGCGGGGCACGAACTGCTCGGCCGGCGGCTGCGGGACGTCAGGCTCGAGCGGGGGCACCTCTACGGGCAGATGCACGCCGATCGTGGACTGCTGCTGGACCAGACCGGCCGGCTCTCGGTGTCGGGATGGGCGGATCGGATCGACCACGTCGTCGACGTCAGCGAGGAACTGGACGTGCCCGCCGCACTGCTGCGGCCGGACGGCCACGTCGCGTGGGTCGGTGAGGATCAGCAGGATCTGGTCAGTCAGCTGCCCACGTGGTTCGGCGCCGCCGCGGGAGAGACATCGGGGTCACGACCATCGCCCGGGCCTTTACGGCCGCCCGGTACCACTGAGATCGTTCCCTGGCAGACGGCGTTCTGCGGATTGATGAACCGCCATCCCGCGCCGGTCTCGACGGTGACGGTGAAGTCCACCGTCCCAGTCCCGGTCCAGGTTCGGTTGACCGGGATTCCGGGATTCTGCTGCCAGGCGGCCTCGTCGCTGACGCTGCGGCCGGACTCTCCGGTCGTGGTGTTGTGCCAGTCGACCAACACCCGTGTGCCGTACCAGTTGACGCCGAAGCTCGGCAGCAGGCCGGCGGGAGGCGCGGGCAGTTCGTTGCCGCCGCTGAGCAGGATCGACGGCTCCAGCGCGGCCCCACCGGGACGGAGCGACTCTCCCGACGCGGCATTGATGGTCCACGTGAACGCCGGGGCCCAAAAGAGAGGATTCGCGCTTCCGCACGTCATGGTCGTCGACGTGGGCGGGGCAGGCTGGGCGTTCGCGACTGCGCCTCCGCCGGCCGCCACCGCAGTGCTGAGTCCGACTGCTGCGAGCGCCGCTGCACCGCCGCGACGAATCAAATGTCCGCTCATGATCACTCCCCTGGATCCGAGACCGCGGGAACCGAGACGTCGCCGCGCTCTGGACATATCGCGAACCGTCTCCCTTCGTTACCGGACGTACGACCTGAACTGTGCTCACACAATCACATTCGGAGCCGTGCAGCTCGCCGGGATGTGCAGACTGCCACGAACGTCCCGAGCATTCTCCAGAATGGATTCATTCTGCGATTCGGGCGTCTACGCCTCAGGCCGTAAGCCGTTCGCATCCTGTGAGCGGAGCCCACGTCGGGAGTGTGAGCGGGTTCCGGAACGGACTGCGGTGGACGGCGCGACGTCGGACCGGTTCTGCGACAACGGCCGTCAGCAATGTCGAAGGTTCTGTAGTGTCGGGCACCGAAATCGAAGCAGAGGTCACAAATCAGGCGGGGGACAATGCCGAGGATTGCAGTTCGACTGACCACTTTTACTGCGGGGCTTGCGGCCGGGCTTGTCGGCCTGACCTTGGCGGGAGTGCCCGCTCAGGCGCAGGAGAGCGGGGAATCCGCCCCGCAATACGCGCCGACCATGCTCGTTCTGGATGCGTCCGGCTCCATGCAGCGGCCCGATCCGGCGGGCACGATGATGGATGCCGCCAAGAACGCCGTCCACGCCTTCGTCGACGGCGCGCCCACAGATTCGAAGGTGGGACTGACGGTGTACGGCACCGGCACGGGAAGTGATGACGCCGAGAGGGCTGCCGGCTGTCGTGACGTCCGAGTGTTGCACCAGCCGGAGACTCTCGACAGGGCCGCTCTGAACAGTGCGGTCGACGGTATCGCAGCGAGCGGTTGGACGCCGATGGGTAACGCATTGCGCCAGGCCGCCGCGGAACTGCCGAACTCGGGTCCGCGTTCGATCGTGCTGGTTTCCGACGGCGAGGACACCTGTGCGCCGCCCGAACCATGCGAGGTCGCCAGGGAGTTGAAGACACAGGGTGTCGATCTGGTGATGCACGCGATCGGCTTCGGAGTCGATGACAAGGCCCGTGCTCAGCTGACATGCATGGCACAGGCCACCGGCGGCACCTACACCGATGTCGCGGACGGGCCGGCGCTGGAGCGGACCTTGCCACGGGTCACTGCCGCAGCACTGCGCAACTACAAGGCCGCCGGCACGTCGATCACTGGCGCGCCCACCTACGAGACCGCGCCGCTCGCGGAACCGGGCCAGTACCTGGACACCCTCGGGCAGAAGGAATCGCGCTACTACGCCGTCGATATCCCGGACGGTGCCACCGCCTACGTCAGCGGAACCATGTCGTATCCCCGCGTACCCGGCATCCCAGGAGTCGAGGACACGAACGTCCTGAGCATGCGCGTGTACGGCGAGGACGGCCGCGACTGCAACAAGTACGAATTCGAACAGCTCGTCTACTCCAGTGACGGTGCGGCGCTGACGGTTACCGAGACGTTCGACGGCGCGACCGAGAAGCGCGCGGGCGACGGCACCGGTGCCGACAAGTGCCGAGGTGGTGGGCGCTACTACTTCGCGCTCAGCTGGGACAAGACCTCCAAGGGGGCGCCGGAACGGCTGCCGATCGAACTGCTCGTCGGGATCGAGCCCGCCGCAACCGACTCCGACCCAGCGGCGGTAGGGTCGCCGACCACGTTCGTCGAACCCGTCGGATCGGGCACCCCGGCGGCCGGAGGCGGATCCTTCAACGTCGCGACCGAACTCGACGGCAGCGGCCGGTACACCGACACTCTCCAGCCGGGCGAGTTCGTGTTCTACCGGGTGAAGCTGGACTGGGGCCAGGGGCTGGCGTACCGCGTGCACTACGACGCGAACGGTGGCCGCGGTGTGGAGAACGTCTCCAATGTCCGGACCACCATGTACTCCCCCACCCGCGAGGAGATCGACTCGGACTTCGGGTCCTACACCGGCACCGAGTACGTACTGCCGGCGAATGACTCAGCGTTCGCGACGGTGCCGATCCGATACGGCAATCGCACATCCGAGGACCTCGCCATCCGCAAGGAGGCTGTGCCGGGCTGGTACTACATCGCGGTGAAAGTGGGTTCGACGCCGTCCGGCGACGCAGGCCTTCCGGTGCCGATTCGACTCGACCTGACCGTCAGTGGGGACACCGAGACCGGCCCGTCGTACTCGACCGCGATCACGGACGGGATCTTCGGGGAGGGCTCGGCCGCCACCGGCGCGTCGGCCGGTGGCACGGTCGCCGAGGAAGCCACCGCGGACGGCGATGCCGCGGCAGAGGCAGCCGCGGCCGACTCGGATTCGACGACCAGCGGACTCGCATTCTCCGGAGTCTGGATCGCGGTCGCTGCCGCTGTGGTCGCCGTCGGCGGTATCGGCGGCTGGCTCGCTGTGCGATCACGCCGAAGGTAGTTCGCACGGCGAACGCGAGCTGGGCCCGATCACGGTCGGGCCCAGCTACTTCGCGCCCTGACGCCGCACCATCTCGGTGATCCAGATTGGCGCGAACGGAGATGTGCAGTACGGCGGCGTCGGGTAGTCCTCGAGCACCCGCAGGCGCTCGCCGATGTCGATGGCGCGGTCGCGGTACTCGGCGTGCTCGATCCCGATCTGAGCGAGACAGTGGTTCATTGCCCACTGCAGGCGGTCCGGGGCGTCCTTCATCTCCGCCTCGATGACGTCGAGCAGTCCGGCGAGGTCCAGGCCCTCCGGCTTCTTCGCCACGCGTTCGGTGGTCAGCGCCCAGCCGGCACTCGCGACCACTGGATCGGGGTCGGCCGACCAGGTCGCGCGTAGCTCCTCGGCGTGCGGATTCTTCTCGACGACATAGTTCACGAGCCAGTCGTGCACCTTGGGGGTGCGCGCCTCGCGGAGCATGACGTCCAACTCGTCACGCTCGAAGGCCTTCGGGCGGCAGATCAGGATCGCCAGCAACCTCGCCGCGGTGTCATCGGTCCCCCAGAGCCGGCGCGCGAGTTCCTGCTGCTTCTTCAGCCGCTTGGCGAGCGCGCGTAGTTTGCCGAGGTTCACCCCGTGATCGTCACCGTGCTTCTCGTTCACCTTGCGGATCTTCGGGTCCTCGAGCGCGGCCAGCTCGGCCATCACCTCGGCCACCGTCGTCTCTGCCACCTCAGCCTCCTGTCCGTCATGTGCGAGGTTCAACCTACGACGGAAGTCGCGATCCGGTGGTCGGCGATCGTCAGGGTCCGGGGACTTCGTCGTTCGCCCGCGCCTCGATCCAGTCGATTGCCTCATCGGTCAGCTCCGACTGCCCGTCGACGGACTCCCCCGACCACCAGCTCGGATCGAGGTCGCCGTCGTTCACGGCGACCACTTCGGCTCTGACCGACGGCGTCAGCGGCTCCCCGTTGTGCTCGACCAACCAGTCCCGCGTCTCACCGCTCAGCTGCGTCCACCACCCGGCAATGTTCATCGCCCGATCATCGCGCCCACAGCAGGCGGACGCATCGGGGAACACCCTGAACTTCCGATCCGCCGGCCGGGACATGCCGTCAACACGGTTCACAACCGACCGCGTTCCCGACGGCGGGGCACCCCCGAGATCAGCGAGCCGAGTCGTTCGTGGGCCAGTTGGCCAGCAGGGAGTCCAGGGCGTCCAGGATTCGTGACCAGGACTCCTGAGAGTCGGGAGCGCTGTGACTGAACCCTCCGCTCAACTCCAAGCTGGTGTCGCCGAACGGGCGGCCGGGAAGCTGACACTCGGCGCCATTCGGAGCGAGTTGGTTCGCATCGTTGCGCAGCGGTCCGAGGACGACCCCCATCTGCACTACCTCGATGGGTGCGAGCTCTACGGTGACGCCGACTACGCGGAGCTGCCGCTGCCCGATCAACTCCACCCGGATGCCGCCACCCACCGCCTCATCGGGGAACGCTTCGCCAAACCAGCCTTCACCGCTGACGGAGCCTGGCCCCGGTAACGGCCGCCGTATGTCGATGGGTCGATGTGGCGGGACCGGATCGGATGCCCTTCGGGTCAGCCGCCCGACCTCGAGCGGAGTGCCCGGATGACACCCGGAAGAGTGCTCTGCCTGTCCGAGAAGTCGTAGCTGGGCACCCGACCGTTCCCCAGATTGAAGTAGACCCCGGCATGACCGAATTCCGGGGGCACCGGAGCCGCGGCACAGACGTCGCTGACGATGCACGGGTATCGGGCGAACATCGTGACCATCCGTTTGCGGTTCGACGCCGAGATCCGGAACCCGGCATCGACCAAGGAGTTGATCTCCAGCTGGAAGTAGGCGACGCCCGCGTCGACGAGCCGGTCCAGATGCTCGAGACCGTCGATCAGGGACACGTCGTCCTTCAGGATGAAGAAGCCGTTCGCGATCTTCGGCACCGTCAGCCGCTGCAACAGATCCAGTTGCTCGTCGACTTTCGAGATCTTGGCCGAATCCACCGCAGTGAACTCGAAGTAGGTGGGCCGCAGCGAATCGACGGCATCGACGACGCTGTCCGGGGCGTAGCCCGCCGACGCGTCGACGTACAGCGACGTTCGAGGACCGACCGTCTCCTGCAGGGCTACGAACGTGCCCGCGTCGACCACCCGCGTGTCGGTCGTCCCCGGATCGCCCAGGCAGATCCCCACGAGATCGACGTCGCGTAGTTTCGCCGCCTCTGCGAGCGAGACGACCTGGTTCACCTTGATCACAGCAACCTCCTGCGTGGGTACCGACCTCCGCGGATCGTAGGCGGACCGAGTTCCCGATCCCGAACAGCACGTCGGGGTATCCGGTTGCGGTTCTACCTGCGTGATCGGCGGGCCGTCGATCGTTCGCGGGGTCGCTGGTCGTCGGCACGGTCCCGCGCCCGGGCCCCGGACTGGGCCTGTGCCTGGGACGGCCGGCGTGTGGTCCGGCCGGAGTCGGTGGGCGTCCGTGGGGCGCGGGCACGTCGAGCGGGCCGCGCCTTCGGCGGTTCGACGGGGCGACCGAACACGGTTCGCATCCAGCGGCTACCGCCGCCGTTCAGGGAGACGAGTGCTTCCGGTTCGCGCAGCGCGGCGTGCGCGAT
>NZ_JBFRDL010000009.1:0-114057 GCF_052113525.1 Rhodococcus sp. TAF43 | reverse complement strand
CACTTCGCGTCCGCGCCTTCACCTTCCGGCGCGAACGAGATCGAACCGCCGACCTGCAGGATCATGTCCGGCACCGCCTCACGCAGGCGACCGAGGAGCTCGTTGAACTTCGACAGCCGCTTGGAGCCCTTACCGTCCTCCTCACGGACGTGGATGTGCAGCACCGTCGCGCCGGCCTCGTAGCAGTCCACCGCCTGCTGGACATGCTCGTCCATCGTCAACGGCAGGTCTTCGGGGAAGTCCTCCACCGCCCACTCCGGGCCGTACGGCGCGACCGTGATAACCAGCTTCTCCTGGTTCTCCGGGAACAGTGCGTCATCGTGGAAATGCATTGTGTAACTCCGTTTCTGGACAGATGTGAGGTAGGGAAAGCGGATATCAGAAAGTGCGGTCGCCGATGATCCCGGCGCGTTCCATCTTTCGAACGGCGGGCCAGTAGTCCTGGACCGCGTAGTGCTGGGTCGATCGGTTGTCCCAGATCGCGACGCTGTTCTTCGTCCACCGCCAGCGCACCTGGTACTCCGGGATCGTCGCCTGGCTCTGCAGGTACCGCAGCAGCTCACCGGCGCCCGGGGCGTAGTCGATGCCACACCGGACGTTGTCGGCGGTGTGGTAGTTCGTCAGGTGCGTGGTGAAGCTGTTGACGAAGAGGATCTTCTCCCCCGTCTCCGGGTGGGTACGGACCACCGGATGCTCRGCGTCCGGGAAGCGTTCCTTGAGCTCGAGGCGCCTCTCCATCGGCAGTCGCGCGCCGAACGACGCCTCGATGCTGTGCCGCGCGCGCARCCCCTCGATCCGCTCCTTGACTCGCTCGGGCAGGCGCTCGTAGGCCAGAGCCATGTTCACCCAGATCGTGTCTCCACCGACGGCAGGGCCCTCGACACAGCGGAGGACGCACCCCATCGGAGGATTCACACGCCACGTCGCGTCACAGTGGAAGGAGTTCTCGAACGCCTCCGGCGGGCTGTCGAGGTCCTTGTAGATCTGCACGAGACCAGGATGATCGGGGTCGCTGCCGACCACCGGATGGTCCTCGAGCGAGCCGAAACGCTCCGCCAACGCGACGTGCTCGGCCCGGCTCATGTCCTGATCCCGGAAGAAGAGCACCTTGTGCTTCAGCAGCAGCGACCGCAGTTCGGCGAAGAGGTCGGCGTCACGGGACACATCGGCAAGGTCGACACCGTGGAGTTCCGCACCGATGCTGCAGGTCAGCGGGCGGGCGTCCATGGGCGAGACGGTCGTCCGGGCTCCGGGCGCAAGTTCGACAGTGGTCATGGCACTCTCCTGTACAAGCTGGAAGTGGTAGGTCGTAGCGCCGTCACGTGCTACGTCGGCACGCCGAACGACGTTGGCTGAATGGGTGTTTCAGGTCAGAACGAGAACACCGAAGAACCGATGCTCTTGCCGGACTCGAGGTCTCGATGGGCCGCCTCGGCCTCTTCGAGCGCATAGTGCTGGTTGATCTCGATGGAGATACGGCCGGCGGCGACATGGCCGAACAACTCGTTCGCCAACTCGGCGCGCTCCGCCGGATCCGCAATGTAGTCGGCCAGTGCCGGGCGGGTGACGAACAACGATCCCTTGACCGCCAACTGCATGGCGTTGATGGGCGGGATCGGTCCCGATGCGGTGCCGAACGCGACGAGCAGACCGCGGCGTGCCAGCGAGTCGAGCGAGGACTCGTAGGTCGATTCACCGATGCTGTCGTAGACGACCGGGACACCCGCGCCGTCGGTGAGCTCACGCACCCGCTCGGCCACGTTCTCACGCTTGTAGACGATCACCTCGCTGCAGCCGTGCGCCTTGGCGACAGCCGCCTTCTCGTCGGTCGACACCGTCCCGATCACATTGATGYCCAGCAGCTTCGCCCACTGGCAGAAGATCAGTCCCACGCCTCCCGCTGCGGCGTGCAACAGGACCGTGTCACCRGCCTTCAACGGGTAGATCCGGCGCAGCAGGTACGACGTCGTGAGCCCGCGCATCGTCATCGCCGCGGCGGTCTCGAACTCGATTCCGTCCGGCAGTGCGATCAGATGCTCGGCCGGCATCACGCGTTCGGTGCTGTACGCACCCAGCGGGCTGCCGGTGTAGGTGACCCGGTCACCCTCCTGGAAGCCGGAGACGCCCTCGCCCACGGCCTCGACGACGCCGGCGGCCTCGACACCCATACCGGCCGGGAGTGCGGCCGGGTAGAGGCCGGTCCGAAAGTAGGTGTCCGCGAAGTTCAGGCCCACGGCCTCGTGCCGGATACGCACCTCGCCGGGGCCGGGATCGCCGACCTCCACCGTCTCCCACTTCAGGACTTCCGGACCACCGGTTTCGTAGAAGCGAATCGCCTTTGCCATTGCTATCTCCTTGTTCGCGAGTTCGTCCGAGTGGACGAACTCGCACACACGGCTGCCGGATCTTCTGGACCGCAACCTTTTCGAACATGTACCCCGCCTCCCCGGGGACGATCCATGCCGTCCCGGTTCGACTCGGCGCTGGAACCGGAACTCGGTTCCGATGTGATTCAGCTGACACGACAGTATCGACTCGGAGGGCATCACACTTACCTCTCAGGGACATATTTCTTGTCATTTCGGGACAACCGGGATTCAGACCACACCGTCCGTGACACGTGACCCGCCGCACACTTACCCTTGCGGGGCAGTCGGGCACAGTCGAGACGAGGTGACAAGCGTGGCCAGACCCCTCGCGCGATATGCCGCGTTGACCGGATACATCGAGGTCAGCCGGACATTGGGCATCGATCCGGTCCAACTCCTGCGGGCCGTCGGCCTGGATTCGGCCAGCCTCGACCTCCAGGATCGGTGGATTCCGGCATCGTCCGTCGCTCGCCTCCTGGAATTGTCGTCAGCGGCGACCGGGCGCCAGGATTTCGCCCTCAAACTCGCCGAGCGCCGCCGGTTCTCCACACTCGGCCCCCTCAGCGTGAGCATCCGGGAGGAACCCGACGCACGCAGCGCACTTCGCATGCTGATCCGCTACCAGCACATGTACAACGAATCGCTTCACATCCGCATGTCGGAGAAGGACGGGCTCACCGCGATCAGGATCCGGATCGAACCCGGTGAACCGATGATCGTCCGACAGGCAGTCGAACTGGCAGTGGCGGTCACCCACCAACTGCTCCGCAACATGCTCGGCGAGCGCTGGCGCCCCGTGTCGGTCTGCTTCGACCACACCCGGCCGATCGACGATTCGACGCACCGACAGATGTTCGGCGCACCACTGACATTCGACAACGACTTCAGCGGAATCATCACCTACACAGCCGATCTGAACGAACCCAACCGGATGTCCGACCCACACCTTCGCTCGTACGCGCAACAGTTCCTCGACACTCTGACGACGCCCGAGGAACCCACGATCGCCAACCGTGTGCGCGAACTCGTCGAACTTCTCCTACCGACCGGCCGGTGTTCCATCGACCAGGTTGCGCGCAGCCTCGGCGTCGACCGCCGGACGGTCCACCGCCACCTCGCGAAGTCGGGGCAGACGTTCTCGTCCGTGCTCGATGCCACGCGAACCGAACTCGCGAATCGCATGGTCAGCGGTCAGCGGTACTCGTTCACCGAGATCTCGGAGATGCTCTCGTTTTCGACGCCGAGTAGCTTCTCGCGATGGTTCCATCAGCAATTCGGCGTCAGCCCACGCGAATGGCGCAGACAGTCCCTCACGCCGGCGGAAGCGCCGGCAAACGGCTGACAGCGCGCGACAAATCCGACATCTGTCCCGAAATGCAAAGAACTGCGTCCCCGAGGGATAACCACGAACCGCCAAGTCCGGATAACGTGATCTGCGCCACCTTTCGAGCGAGCCGTATCTCGCATCACATCCATTTCGACCGCCGTGAAACGAGTGCCGCCATGACCACGAACCCCGAGCCGACACCCCCTCCGGCGATCGACCGTATGCAGCAGCTGGCGGCTTTCGAGTCCGCAGCCGATACCGCCGCTCCCGTGCCCCCGCCGACGTAACCGTCCGTCGTCGCGCACACCCGCCTCCACCACTCCTGTCGCTTTAGGAGCACCCATGGGACTGCCTCCCACTCTGACCGACCAGCCGGTCGAAAGCACCAACGCACCGCACACCGAGACCGTCGACTCCGGACGTAGCAATCGCCGCAGCCGGATGTACCCGTGGATCGTGGCCGGCCTCGCCTTCGCGTTGCTGCTGTCGGACTACATGTCCCGACAGGTCCTCAGCGCTGTCTTCCCGATGCTGAAGGCCGATTGGTCGCTGTCCGATTCCCAGCTCGCCTCGCTCACGAGCGTGGTTGCTCTGATGGTCGGGCTCCTGACCTTCCCGCTGTCGCTGCTCGCCGACCGGTGGGGACGAGTCAGAAGCCTGGTGCTGATGGCCGTGATGTGGAGCATCGCAACCCTGTGCTGCGCGATCGCGTCCAACTTCGAGCAGATGCTGGCGGCGCGGTTCTTCGTCGGGGTGGGCGAGGCCGCATACGGCAGCGTCGGTATCGCGGTCGTCCTGAGCGTGTTCTCCCCGCGTCTGCACTCGTCGTTGAGCGGCGCCTTCATGGCCGGCGGATCCTTCGGTTCTGTGGTCGGCGTCTCGCTCGGTGGTGTGATCGCCGTCAACGTCGGGTGGCGCTGGTCGTTCACCGCGATGGCTGTGCTGGGACTCATCCTCGTCGCACTGTTCCGGGCCGTGGTCACCGAGTCCCGGCTCGCAAAGTACGCCGTGCACGACGAACCCGTCGCCCCGTCCGACGGCTCCGCGCCGTCCGCCCCGGTGATCCGGGTCCCCGTGTCCACGCTGTTCACGAACCCTGCCGTGTGGTGTGCTTACCTCGCCGGCGGATTCCAGATGTTCACCGCGGCCGTCCTGCTGTCGTGGACGCCCAGCTTCTTCAACCGGTACTACGGTATGGCGCTCGACAAGGCGGCCGGGGTCGCCGCACTGTTCGTCCTGTTGGTCGGCACGGGAATGGTCGTGTGCGGCATGATCACCGACCGGGTGAGCCGTAACAACCCGGCACGCAAGTGGATGACCGCAGTCGCGTTCTGCGTCATCTCACTCGTGGCGCTCGGTGTCGCCTTCCGGTTGGGCACCGGCGCACCCCAGCTGATCCTGCTCGGCATCGGCGCCTTCTTCTCGGCCGGCTGCTCGGGCCCGACTGCGGCCATGGTCGCCAGCCTCACCCACGAATCTGTCCGCTCGTCGGCACTCGGTACACTCACCATCGCCAACAATGTTCTCGGATTGGCGTTGGGCCCCTTCGTCATCGGCATCCTCGCCGATCGACTGGGACTTCTCGAGTCCCTCAGCCTGGCCCCGCTCTTCTACATCGCTGCCATCGTCGCGCTGCTCGTCGGCAAGCGCCTCTACCCGGCAGGAATGCGCAAGCTCGCATCGCAGAGCACTGCGTCCGCCTGACCCAGCGACCACCGAGACAGTCGGAGACGGAAAGGTACTCATGACCAAGATCTACGCATCGGCGGCCGACGCTGTCGCCGACATCCCGTCCGGGGCGTCCCTAGCCGTCGGTGGGTTCGGACTGTGCGGAATCCCGGACGTGCTGATCGCCGCCCTCGCGGCACACACGGCAACGGACTTCGAGGTGTTCTCGAACAACTGTGGAACCGACGGGCACGGACTCGGGATACTCCTCGAAGACAGAAGGATTCGGCGCGTCACAGCGTCCTATGTCGGGGAGAACAAGGAGTTCGCACGGCAGTACCTGTCCGGTGAACTCGAGGTGGAGCTGACCCCGCAGGGCACCCTCGCGGAGAAGCTCCGTGCCGGCGGCGCCGGAATCCCGGCCTTCTTCACACCGTCCGGGGTAGGCACGCCGATCTCCGAGGGTGGGCTGCCGTGGCGGTACGCCGCCGACGGTTCCGTCGCGATCGCCTCTCCCCCGAAGGAGGTTCGCGAGTTCGGTGGCGCCTTCGGCAGCAAGCAGTTCGTGCTGGAGGAGTCCATCGTCGCCGACTTCTCATTGGTGCACGCCATGGTCGCGGACACGGAAGGCAACCTCGTCTTCAACAAGGCCGCGATGAACTTCAACCCGCTGGCTGCGATGGCGGGCCGGGTGTGTATCGCGCAGGTGGAGGTCATTGTCGAGGCCGGCGAGCTCGACCCCGAGCAGGTACATCTGCCGGGCATCTACGTCGACCGCATCGTGCATATCGGACAGCAGGACAAGAAGATCGAGAAGCGGACCGTCTCGGCCGTGAAGGAGGACGCACGATGACCGCAGTCGTGGAGACCGTCGGGTGGACCCGCGAGCTGATGGCCGCGCGTGCCGCGCAGGAACTGACCACCGGTGAATACGTCAATCTCGGCATCGGTCTGCCGACCCTGATCCCGAACCACCTGCCCGACGGCGTCGAGGTCACCCTGCACAGCGAGAACGGCGTCCTGGGCACCGGCCCCTACCCCACCGAGGACGCCGTCGACGCGGACCTGATCAACGCCGGCAAGGAGACCGTCACCGTCAACGACGGTGCGTCGTTCTTCGACTCCGCTACCAGCTTCGGCATGATCCGCGGCGGTCACATCGACACCGCCGTGCTGGGCGGGATGCAGGTCTCCGCCACCGGCGACCTGGCGAACTGGATGGTGCCCGGGAAGATGGTCAAGGGCATGGGCGGCGCGATGGATCTCGTGCACGGCGCGCGCCGGGTCATTGTGCTCATGGAGCACACGGACAAGGAAGGCTCGTCGAAGATCGTCGAACGGTGCACGTTGCCGCTGACTGGGCGTGCGGTGGTGAACCGGATCATCACCGACCTCGCGGTGATCGACGTGACCGAGTCCGGGCTGGTTCTCGTGGAATGCGCTCCGGGGGTCGACGAGGAGCAGGTTCGCGCCGCGACGGACGCGCCACTCGCGTGACGTCAGGGTGGGCGGCGATCCCTCGCCGCCCACCCTGCGCGCGTTCAGCTCGTGGCGCGACTGCGCATCGCGTCGACGAAGACCCCGGGGATCTCGGCCGGGGTACGCGCGATGTGGCTGGTTCCGCCGGTCGCTGCCGAGATCTTCTGCAGGACCGCCGCATCGGCGTCGTCGGTGATGCCGATCGTGACGATGATGACCGGACGCGCAGGATCCTGCTCCCGCTTCAACGTCGCCAGCAATTCGTCGAGCGAGATGCTCGACGGATCCTCGTTGGCGCCGTCGGTGAGGAGGATGACGCTGTTGATCGCGCTCGGGTCGTACCCCTCCTTGACGTTCCGGAACGCCGCGAGTGTGGTGTCGTAGAGCCCGGTCCCGCCCTTGACCAGAGACGGCAGCATCCGGACGGCGTCGGTCATCCGCTGCCGGTGACTCACCCCGTCGACCATCTCGTCCATCCGCCGGATCGGCGCCAGTTCCTTGTAGTCCTTCCCGTTTCCGCCGAGCCCGATCGAGAACGCCCACAGACCCAGCTGCGCGTTGTCCGGGAACAGCATGGCGCCGGTCTCACTGGCCTGCACCGTCAATGCGATCCGGGTGTCGGGGCCGGCCGTCTCGGCCATCGAACCCGAGACGTCCTCGACCACCAGTGCGCGCGACGGCAGCGCCAGCACGGCGTAGCGCCGGAGCACCTGGGCCGTGGCGGCGGGATCGGAGACGGTCAGTACGGTGGCCTCCCCGACGCCGCGACCGGCGTCGAGCGGAGCCCGATCGGGTCCACGGAACCCGCTCTGCGACAAGGCGACCCGTCCCGATTCTGTCCCCATCACCTCGGCCAGCGCGACTCCGGCCGCTCGCGCGTCGGCGTGCTCGGTGCCCGATGCCGTCGCCACCACCGGGTAGTCGAGGAACACCGCACCCGTGTTCGGGACCGTCACCGCCAGCTTCGTCGGCGCGTCGTCCTGGTTGTGCGCCGCCACCTGCTGTTCGGTAGCGATCGCGATGCCGCCGTCTGCGGTGACGGCCGCGAACCGCGCGGAGGCGTCGGTCTGGTGCATGTTGGCGGCCTGCGCCTGTGCGATCGGGACGAGTGCGCCGGGCACGGCGTCGGCGGCGACGGTACCGGCGGCCGCCTCCGAGAGCGCCCCGACGATGGGCGCGACCGAGACGCTGCTCGTCAGCGGATCACCGATCCGCAGCCCGGGCAGTTGCAGCGCGCTCGTCCACGTCGCGAAGAACGGCATTTCCGACTCGCGCGCCGCGATGACCACCGGAGTGGCCGCGACGGATGTGGCCGCGACGTCGAACAGGGTTCCCGTTCCGCTGCTGGCCTTGGCGACCCACTGCGTCGAATCCGGAATCCACAGATCCGGTCCGCCCTGCTGTCCGGGCGCCCCGAGCGGATCCATGCCGGACGCCGCTTCGATTCGAAAGCTGCGGCAACCGAGGTCCTCCGCGGACGCCTCGGTGGTGACGGCGGTGAGCACGGGGGCGATCGACGGGTCGGCCGCCACCACGTACTCGGTGGTCGAGTCGCATCCGCCGCCGCCCAGTCGGTCGAATACGAAGTAGCCGCCGGCGCCCACGACGACCAGCGCGGCGAGACCGACCGCGCCGTACTTGACGACGGGCGATGTCGATTTCGATTTCGATTTCGATTTCGTGCGCGACGCGCTGTGACGACCGGCCATGGCTTCGAGACCTCCAGGGAAAGCACAGGGAGCGCTGGTGGGCGGGGTGAACGGACGGGTACCGCCGAATCAGGCGTACAGGGTGACGAACTTCTGCAGGGAGYTTTCGATGTCGCCGCGCAGCGCCTTCGCCACGCCGGAGCCGATGGGGCCGAACAGTGGCGCACCGCCGAGATCGATGTCGAGGGCGACCTTGGCACCCGCGGCCGCCTGATCGACACTCAGGACCAGCCCCAGCTTGACGCCGCCCTTGCCGTCCCCCTTCAGGACCAGGCTGCGTGGCGGGTTGTACTGCTTCAACGTCCACTTCACCCGATTGCGCAGTCCCTTGACCGTGACGACCGAACTGATCGTGGTGCCGGCGCTCAGCTCGGCGGGCAGTTCGCTGCGCCATCCCTCGTGGATGCTGAGCCACTGCTCGAATCCGTCGAGATCAGACGCCTTGGTCCACGCGTCCTCGGGACTCATGGGGACGTCGATCGACACCTTCAGCTTCGCCATTGACGGATCGTAACCAATCAGAAAGGTGACGTACACGACAGCTGTGCCTCGTGCCGCGAGCGCGACACGAGGCACAGCGGGGTGGAACTAGTGCGAGACGGCCTTCTCGACGCCGACGCCGGTGAGCGAGCGGACCTCCATCTCGGCCTGCTTGAACGGGTCCTCGAGCTTGTTGCGGCCGACGTAGGTGCCGACGATGCCGAGGACGAACGCGAGCGGGATCGACACGATGCCGGGGTTGGCCAGCGGGAACCATGCGAAGTCGGCGTCCGGGAACATCGACGACTTGGCACCCGAGACCGCCGGGGAGAACACGATGAGCAGCAGGCAGCTGATGAGTCCACCGTAGATGCTGAACAGCGCGCCGGTGGTGTTGAACTTCTTCCAGAACAGCGAGTACAGCAGCGTCGGCAGATTCGCGGAAGCGGCGACCGCGAAGGCCAGGGCGACGAGGAACGCGATGTTCTGCCCCATCGCGAGGATGCCGAGGACGATCGCGACGACGCCGATGACCACCACGGTGATCCGCGAGACCCGGACCTGCTCCTCCTCCGACGCCTTGCCGCGCTTGATGACGCTGGCGTAGATGTCGTGCGCGAACGATGCGGACGCGGTGATCGCCAGTCCGGCGACGACGGCGAGGATCGTCGCGAACGCGACCGCGGAGATGATGCCGAGGAAGATCGTGCCGCCGAGTTCGAAGGCGAGCAGCGGCGCCGCCGAGTTCTCCTTGCCCGGGGCGGCGAGGATCTTGTCCGGGCCGACCATCTTCGCGGCGCCGTACCCGAGGACGAGCGTGAACAGGTAGAACGCGCCGATCAAGCCGATCGCCCACGTCACCGAGCGCCGGGCCTCCTTCGCGGTCGGCACCGTGTAGAAGCGCATCAACACGTGCGGCAGACCCGCGGTGCCGAGGACCAGCGCGATGCCCAGCGACAGGAAGTCCAGCCGCGACATGTCGCTGATGCCGTACTTGGCACCGGGCGCGAGCACGTCCCGGCCGGCGACGGCCTCGTTGGCCGAGCCGTTGACCATGTTCTGCGCGTCGGCGAGCAACTGCGAGAAGTTGCCTTTCACCGCGAACAGCRCCAGCACGAACATGATTCCGGCGCCGGCGATGAGCAGGACGGCCTTGACCATCTGCACGTACGTCGTGCCCTTCATGCCGCCGATCAGCACGTACACGATCATCAGGACACCGACCACCGCGACCACGACCGCCTGGCCCGCGAAGTCCTTGATGTTCAACAGGAGTGCGACCAGTCCGCCCGCGCCGGCCATCTGGGCGAGCAGGTAGAACAGCGAGACGACGAGCGTCGACAGCGCCGCCGCCATCCGCACCGGTCGCTGCTTCAGCCGGAAACTGAGCACGTCGGCCATCGTGAAACGTCCTGTGTTGCGCAGCAGTTCGGCCACCAGGAGCAGCGCGACCAGCCATGCGACGAGGAAGCCGATGGAGTACAGGAAGCCGTCGTAGCCGTACACGGCGATCGCGCCGGCGATACCGAGGAACGACGCCGCCGACAGGTAGTCGCCGGCGATCGCGAATCCGTTCTGCGGGCCGGAGAACTGGCCGCCGCCGGTATAGAAGTCCGACGCCTTCTTCGTGGTCCGACTGGCCCGGATCACCAGCGTCATGGTGCCGACGACGAACGTCACGAAGATCGCGATGTTGAACAGCGGGTTGCCGACATCGGCGGCCGGTGCCGCAGGCGCCGCCTGGACGAGGGTGGTGATCACTGTGCCGGTCCTTCCAGTTCCTCGCGGATCGCTGCCGAGCGCGGATCGAGTTCCCGGTTCGCGAACTTCACGTACAGGGCGGTGATGACGAACGTCGTCACGAACTGGCCGAGGCCGAGCACGATGCCGAGGTTGACGTTGCCGAAGACCTTGGTGGCCATGAAGTCCGACGCGTACGTCGCGAGCAGGACGTACACGAAGTACCACGTGAGGAAGAACGCGGTCATCGGGAAGACGAAGCGCCGCAGGCGGCGTCGCAGATCCTGGAACTCGGGGCTCGCCTGCATCTCGACGAAGGCCTGCGCATCGGGGGCAGGCCGTTGCGGCGGCGCTCCCGAGCTGAGATCTGTTGTGGTCACTGCGCGCTCCTAGTTCGTGCGGGGTGTGCGAAGCGACGCTAGTGAGAGCCAGGTCACAGGAGAAGCATGTGGCGCCAGTCACACGCCGAGCTGTCGGCGTGTGCGCCGAACGGTCGCCCGGGCGCGACGAACGGCGGGGCGCCGCGCGCCACATTGCCATCGGCATCGCGATCAGCACCGCGCTCGGTGTCGTCACCGCGGCGCTCACCACCAGGCGTTGGAAGCCCTGACCGGCCGACCGGTCGGCGCAGCGTCGGACTTCTGCACGTACAGCAGGCCCTCCCGCTCCTCCGTCGTCCACGAGCGAATCGGGAGGAGCTTGGGCGAGCCGCCGACGCACTTCCCCTTGCCGTTCCAGCGCCAGAGATGGGCCGGGCAGTCGATGTTGTCGCCGACGACCCGGCCTCGGCTCAGATCGGCGCCCATGTGCGGGCAGCGCGAATCGAGGAGGTGGATGACACCGGCGCGGTCGGAGAAGGCCACGAGGTCGGTGTCGAATGCCCGCACGGCGTGCGGCTTGCCGTCGCGATAGTCGTCGGCCGATCCGAGGCAGTACCAGTCCGACACAGGGTCTCCTTCTTCCGGGCGTGCACACCCGAGCGCACGCAGACTCGGCCACGCTCGCCGATACCGACGATGCACGTCAATCGCGAGACCCATCCACCGGAACCCGCGTCACAACGAACGAAGGTCGTCCTCGCGGTCGCGGCCCATCCCCAGCCGCTCGGGCGCGTGCATGCGGGTGAAGATCCGGCCGATATCGGCCGACGCCTGCCGTCGGGTCGCGATACTCACGAACACCATCGCCGCGAACGACAGCGGGACGCTCACCGCCGCCGGATACCCGATCAGCACGGACGGCCACCCGTGCCACACGTCGTCCGACGGCACCCCGAGCACCGCGAGCATCGCCGCTCCCCCGCCCACCACGAGACCGACCATCAGTCCCGCCGCGGCCCCGGCGGCCGTCAGCCCGCGCCACCAGATGCCGAGGATCAGCAGTGGGCACAGCGTGGACGCCGCGACCGCGAAGACCAGGCCCACCGAACGCGACAGGTCCAGCGACGTCGCGCCCAACGCCAGCACGAGCGGCACCGCACCGGCCAGGACGGCGGCCACCCGGAAGTCACGGATCCGGCCGCGCAACAGGTCGGTGCTCAGCACGCCGGCGATGCTCACCAGCAGTCCCGACGACGTCGACAGGAACGCCGCGATCGCGCCGGCCGCGACGAGCGCCGCGAGCAACTGGCCACCCCATCCAGAGAACACCGACACCGGCAGCAGCAGCACCGCGGCGTCGGACGTCCCGGTGATGAGCAGTTGCGGCACGTACAGCCGGGCGAACACCCCCAACAGCACCGGGAACAGGTAGAACACACCCACGAGCGCGATCACCACGAGCGACGTCAGCCGCGCCGCCCGCCCGTCCGGGTTGGTGTAGAAGCGGACCAGCACGTGCGGCAGGCCCATCGCGCCGAGGAAGGTCGCGAGGATCAGCGAGTACACCTGGAACAGCGGGTGCGGACCACCGAAACCGCCGCCCGGATCGGCCCACCCGGCGCCGTCGGCGGGAGCGCCCGCGACGACGGGCACCGGCGATCCGGCGGGCAGCACCAGCGTCGTCCCCGTGCCGAATTCGTGCCGGCCGGTGCCGAGTTGGACGTCGCCCGCCACCTCTCGGCCGTCGAGTTGTCCGTGCACCGTGACGTCGGTCGGGGTCGCCACCTGCACCACCACATCGGTGGTGATGTCCACCGACGTCTGCGCGGCGACGGTCGGTGGTGCGGGCGCGCCCACCGGCCGCGCGTCGGCGAAGTAGTGCACCGAGAGCACCAGCGCCGGGACCGCGACGGCCGTGAGCTTGAGCCAGTACTGGAATCCCTGCACGAACGTGATGGAGCGCATGCCGCCACCCACGACGTTGGCGATCACGATCACCCCGACCACGACGACGCCCACCCAACCGGGCACGCCCAGCAGGATGTTCAGCGTCAGCCCGGCCCCCTGCAACTGCGGCACCATGTACAGCCCGCACACCAGGGCGACCACCACCATCGCGATCCGGCGGACCCGCACCGAGCCGAGCCGGAACTCCGCGAAGTCGGGCACCGTGTACGCACCGGACCGGCGCAGCGGGGCCGCGACGAACAGCAGCAGCCCCAGATAGCCCGCGGTGAAGCCGATCGGATACCACAGCGCGTCCGCGCCGTACTTCGCGATCAGGCCTGCGACTCCGAGAAACGATGCCGCCGAAAGATATTCACCCGATATGGCGGCCGCGTTCCATCCCGGACCGACGCTGCGGGACGCGACGAGGAAGTCGGATGTGGTGCGCGCCAGGCGAACCCCGTAGATACCGATGCCGACGGTGGCCACCGCCGCGGCGACGAGCGCCAGCACCGTCAGGAGCGGAATGGGCTGTCCGGTCATCGGCGCCGCGGCTCAGTCGTCGACCAGGTCGGTGAAGTCCTGCTCGTTGCGCTCGGCGGCGCGGATGTAGAACCAGCCCGCCGCCAGCAGGATCGGGAGGGGCGCGCCGGCGAGGAACCACGGCAGACGGATGCCAAACACCGCGACATCGGCGACGCGGGGAAACAGGAGCAGTAGCACCGGGACGGCGCCGAACGCCAATCCGACCGCGACCGCGACCCGCAGCGCCAGGCTGAGCTGGGCCCGGACCAGCCCGCGGATCATCGCGTCGCCGACCTCGGTCTGCTCCTGCACCTCGACGCGCGTGCGCACGATCCGGGCCCCGCGCCGCTGCGCGAGCACCACCCGCTCGCGTGCGGGTGGGACGGCACCCGGCGATGTCACCTCGACATCCAGTTCTGCCGCGGGCCGCGAATCAGCTTGTCCTTCAGTTCGCGCGTGTGCCGGCGACTGACGGGGAGTTCGACGGCGGGAGCGCCGCCCTGCGGACGCAGACACACCACGAGGCCCGAGCCGACACTCCGGATACCCGTCACCTCGGACAGCGACACCAGATACGAGCGGTGCACCCGCAGGAATCCGGCGTCGGTCCAGCGGCTCTCGAGCGACGAGATCGGGATCCGGACGAGGTGCGATCCGGTCGCGGTGTGCAGGCGGGCGTAGTCACCGTCGGCCTCCACCCACTTGACGGTCGAGCGCGGCACCAGCGTCGTGACCCCGCCCAGTTCCACCGGGATCACCTCGTCGGCCGCCGACGTGTCGTCGGCCTCGCCGCGGGCGCTGCGGCGGCGGCGCTCGACGATCCGGCGCACCGCTTCCGCGAGACGCTCCTCGCGCAGCGGCTTGAGGAGGTAGTCGACGGCACCGAGATCGAAGGCCGCCACCGCCCGGTCCTCGTGCGCGGTCACGAACACCACCGACGGCGGATTCGCGAACTGCGTCAGGATGCCGGCCAGCTCGAGTCCGTCGAGGCCCGGCATGTTGATGTCCAGGAACGCCGCGTCGACGGCGCCGTCACGCAGGATCCGCAACGCGGTGGTCGCATCCCCGGCGGTGAGGACCTCGCCGATGTCCTCACGGGCGCGCAGCAAGTACGCCAGCTCGTCGAGGGCGGGGCGCTCGTCGTCGACTGCCAGCACGGTCAGGAGGCCATCCGAGGGCCCGTCAGAGGTCTCTTTCACAACGAATCCATCGTGCCATGTCGCCGCGGCGAGTCGGACCATGGCGGGCCGATCGACTCGTTCGTGATCAGGCCCGAATGCCGGGCCGGAACTTCGGCACCCGCATGCTGACCTTGGTGCCCGCCCCGGGCGCGGTCTCCACCACCAGCCCGTAGTCGTTGCCGAACGCCGCCCGCAGCCGGTCGTCGACGTTGGCGAGGCCCACGTGGGCGGCCTCGGACACACTGGGCCCGCCGGGACGGGCCTCGACGGCGTCGAGTTCCCCCGAGCGCAGCAACTCGGGGTCCATGCCGACCCCGTCGTCCTCGACGCTGATCACGCAGTCGGTGCCCTCGTCGGAGGCGACGATCGTGACCGTTCCCCCACCCCGTTTACCCGACAGCCCGTGCCGCACCGCGTTCTCTACGAGCGGTTGCAGCGCGAGGAACGGGAGCACG
Source organism: Rhodococcus sp. TAF43 (assembly GCF_052113525.1). NCBI lineage: Bacteria > Bacillati > Actinomycetota > Actinomycetes > Mycobacteriales > Nocardiaceae > Rhodococcus > Rhodococcus sp. TAF43. The sequence goes on along the minus strand of NZ_JBFRDL010000009.1, from coordinate 98,857 downwards.
ACGCTGAGCACTTCCGGCGCCACCTGCAGTCGCACCTGCAGGTTGTCGCCGAACCGCGCGCGCTCGAGGGTGAGATACCGGTCGACGTTGCGCAGCTCGTCGGCCAGAACGGTGTACTCGCCCGCCGACCGGAACGAGTAGCGCGTGAAGTCGGCGAACTCGAGCACCAGCTCCCGCGCACGGTCGGGGTCGGTGCGAACGAACGATGCGATGGTCCCGAGCGCGTTGTAGATGAAGTGCGGGCTGATCTGGGCGCGCAGCGCGCGGACCTCGGCGCGGTCGATGCGCGCGCGGGACGCGTCCAGTTCGGCCAGTTCGATCTGGCTGCACGCATACCGCGCGACTTCGGTGAGCGCCCCGAGCATCGCCGGCCCGGGTTCGGTGGTGGTCACGACCCCCAGCACCCCGACGACGCCGGTGCCCTCGACCGACAGCGGCTGCGCGATCAGTGCCCGCACGTCGTGGTCGTCGCCGTTCCGGTCGAGGTCGGTGCGGTCGACGAGGACCCGGCGTTCGCCGTCGATCGCGCGGGCGGCGGCGGCCACGAACTGCCCCGCCAGCCCGTCGTGCGGGCCGTTCCACGCCAGCAGATGGCCGTCCGGGCCGGCGATGGCGAGCGACTGCGCGCCGGTGAGCAGCCGCAGGTGCGGCGCCGCCTCCCGCGCGGACGTCTCGTCGAGACCGCGCCGCAGCGGTCGTGCGGCCAGCGACGCCGTGTGCAGGGTGTCGTGGACCGCGCGTTCGGCCGGCGTGGTGAGCACGCGTCTGGTCCGCATCGCGACGACCGTGAGGGCAACGGCGAGCGCGACGACGGTCACCGTCCACACGATGGCGGTCACGGCGCCGCCTGCCCGGCGCACGTGTTCACGACCGGTGCGCCGGCGAAGCGGTCCGCGACCCAGTCGATGGCACCGGGCAGAGCCTTGGAATCGGCGTGCACGTCGTCGGCGCGGTACCGCAGTTCGATCGCATCCCCCTGCCCGCACGCGCGCCCGACCGCGGCGACGGTCCAGTCGGGCCGGATCAGGTTGTCCCGGCCCGCGACCACCACCAGCAGCGGTGCCGCGGCCGGCTGCTGGGGCAGGGCGTCGTGTGCCAGCCACTGACGCATCCGCGCGACGTCGCTGGTGCTGCGCGGCAGCGTGTCGGCGGGTGTCAGATTGAGCGCCACGGACAGTTTCCGTGACGCCAACTCCCCGGTGCAGGACCTGATCACGTCGCGGTTGTCGGCGAGGGTGCCCCGGATGTAGGCGCTCGCGTCCAGGTCGGGGTGAGACACCGACAGACCGTCGAGCAGCATCGGCAGGAAGAACTGTTGCGGCACGTCGAGGGTGACCGGGCCGTCGGAGACGATCGGCGTGAGGTCCGCGGGCGGGGACAGGCTCGCGGCGCCGAGGAACTCGAGTCCGTCGCCGTACCGCGCCGCCTGTTCCGCGGCGGCCCACGACGCCTGACCGCCCTGCGAGACCCCGATCGCCGTCCATCGGGTCGAGGTGTCGGGCACGAGGTTCCGCGCGGCACGGACCGCGTCGATCAGGTTGTGTGCGGCCGTGACCGGCTCGAGGTACGGGTGCGGGCCGTCGGTGCCGAGGCCCTCGTAGTCGGTGACGGCGACGACGAATCCGCGCGCGAGCAGATCCCGGACCAGTCCGTCGGAACCCAGCAGGTTCGGATGCCCGGACGGCGCACACTCGTCGAGCAGGCCCGTCGTCGGATGCCCCACCGTCACGATCGGCCAACCACCGGGCGGCGCCTGTCCGGGCGGCGCGAACACCGTCCCCGACACCTCGGTGCCGCGGTCGTCGATGCCAGAGGTGGACCGGTAGAGGATCCGGTGGCCGGACAGCCCGGTCCCGGCGAAAGGTTCGTCGCGGGTCACGATGCCGCGGTCGCCGGGATCGGGCAGCGCGATCGCGGAGGTCGTCGGGGCCGCCGACGGGGTCACGCGTTCCGGGGAGTCGGCGGTCGCCGAGCAGCCCGCCACCAGCACCGCGCACGCGAGCGCGGTGAGCGCCATCCGGGTTCGGGTCACGGCTCGATTGTGCCCGTCATCCACGCCTGCGGCGCACTCTCTGCTCCGCGGCGGCTTCCTCGATGTCCCTCGATTCGAGTTCCGCGCGCAGCACCTCGTCGTCGAGGACACCGTCGTCGCGGGCCGCGATCAGCGCGCTGCRCTGCGCCTGCAGCACCCGTCGCCGGACCGCGTCGAACATTGCGCCGGCGCGCTCGATCTTGGACGCGGCGCCGGTGTCGTCCTCTTCGGCCTCCTCGACCTGGGCCTGGGCGCGGACCGAGACCCGGACGCGATTGAGCGCCTTCTCGAACTGGTCGGGATCCGCACCGGCCGGCGGCCTCGCGGCGACCTCGGCGAGCGCACGGTCGGCCGCGTCGGCGGCGATCGTGCGCGCGAGCAGTGTCTGCTGCCGCCCGCGTTCGAGCTCGGCGGGGTCGGCGACGTCGAGGCGCCGGATCATGAACGGGATCGTCGACCCCTGGATCAGCAGGGTGCCCACCGCGACGACGAACGCGATCGCCTGGATGACGCCGCGCCCCGGGAACGGCTCCCCCGACGCTGTCAGCACCGGGATACCGCCGGCGGCCGCGAGGGTGACGACACCGCGCATGCCCGCCCACGACACGACGAGTTTCTGACGCCAGTTCATTCCGGTCTGTGCGGTGGTGCCGTGTCGTGGATCGAACCGCATCCGTATCCCGCCCCAGTTCAGGAACACCCACATAGGGCGGACCAGGATCACGACGACCAGCACCGCGAACCCGTACGCGAAGACGTGGTGGACGGGCAGTCCCTCGTCGGCGACGTCGTCGATGACGAACTCGAGTTGCAGGCCCATGTAGGCGAAGACGAACATCTCGAGCAGCATGTCGAGCGTCGCCCACAGCGAGCGTTCCTGCAGCCGGGTCGGGATCGACACGTTGGTCGCGTGGTGGCCCATGACGAATCCGGCGACCACGACGGCGAGCACCCCGGAGGTGTGGATCTCCTCGGCGGCAAGGTAGGCCGCGAACGGCAGGACCAGTCCCAGAACGGTTTCGAGCGGTGAGTCGTACATCCGCGCGCGCACGAAGCGCACGACGGTGGCCGTCACGAGGCCGATGACGACACCGCCGACCACCTCGTAGAGGAAGAACAGCACCGGTTGCTCCACGACCACGCGGGTCCCCGCGACGGCCGCGACACCCACGGTGAACAGGGTCAGCGCGGTCGCGTCGTTGAGCAGGCCCTCACCGGTGAGGATGGCGAGCAGGCGTTTCGGCAGCCCGAGCCTGCGTCCCACGGTGACCGCGCTGACGGCGTCGGTCGGCGATACGACGGCTCCAGCCGGGGCATGCCCGGGATGGACGACGCCGCCGAGCCGACGGCCACGAGGATGAGGGGAACCTGCAGGTCCCGCCGCTTGGCCAGGCTCGTCACCGCGATCGACACGATGATGACGAGCAGTACGAGGGTTCCGTTCACACGACGATTGTGCCGCCGACCGGGCCCCCGTCACTCGCTGCCGCGCCGCCCTGCACCGGCAGGCCGGCTCACACCGTCATTCCTTCGGGGGCACAACCTTCTTGGCCGCCTCGGCGGCCTTGTCGATCTTGTCGCTGTACTTGCCGCCGGTCTTCTCGTCGGCGATGTCGGCCGCCTTGTCGATCACGTCCTGCACCTTGTCGGAGTGCTCGGCAGCCAGCTCCTGCCCCTTGTCGACCAGTCCCTTGACCGAATCCATGAATCCCATACCGACATCCTCCTCGGGTTCGTCCACGGCCACTGCGCCGCGCAACCAGTTTCACACCCTGGTCGCGGTGTTTTCCACAGCGGGTGCCGTCACCGGCCGCTCAGTCCGGTCCCGGCACCGGCACCGGCACCGGCACCGGACCCGATCCGTCGCCGCCACGCGCCCAGCGCGGCAGGATGAAGATGCCCTCGGCCTCGATGCACACGCCGTCGGGACCCGCCAGGTGGCCGGTGACGAAGGTCTTGACCCCCTCGACCCGGTCGATGCGCGCCTCCGCGTGGAGCTTGCCCAGCGGGGTCGGCCGGCGGTAGCGCAGGGTCAGGGTCGCGGTCATACCCGGGGCGCCGCCGGCCTCCGCAGCCTCACCGAGAACCTGGTCGAGCACGAGGGCCGACACACCTCCGTGGGTCAGGCCGGCCGGACCCTCGTACGGCATCCCGAGGTGGAAGTCCGCCCACACGCGGCCGTCGGGGTCGCGGTTCACGGTCAGCGGCGGCGCGACGGCGTTGCGCAATCCGACCGCGGCGTTGCCCCACGTCCGCTTCGTCCCCGACGCACCCCACCGCACGCCGAACGGGGTGGGCCGGGTGCGCTTGCCCAGCAACTCCTTCGCCGCCGCGATGTGCTCGCGGGCCCGGGCGATGTCCGCGGCCTCGACCTCGGTGGCGAGGGTCAGTTCGATCAGTTCACGGACGCTGTCGGTCAACGGGCCGTAGAGATCCGCCTCGCGGGCGATCTCGTCGTCGGTCAACCCGTCGAAGACGTAGAGGAGCTTCTGCTGCTCGGTCGAATCGGTCACTCTGCCTCACTCCCACTACGGACCACACGCGATATGCATCATGCACGTGATGTGACCGACACCGTCGACCGGCTCCCCGTCAGTCGAAGCCGAGCCACGAATCCGGGGCGAACACCTCGTAGTGGATGCGCTCCGGACGGACCCCCTTGACCACCGCGATCTTGCGAACCTGCCGCATGAACTGGGGCGATCCGCACAGGTACACGTCGGCGTTGCGATCCCAGTCGTGTTTGCGCAGCTGCGCGATGCCTTCCTCGAGGGCACCGGCGTAGAAGGTCTCGATCGACGTCCTGCCCGCGTACGCAGACAGCAGTTCCCGAACCTGGCCACGGTGGCCGAAGGACGCCTCGCCGGAGTCGACATGGAAGACGTGCACCGGGCGGGTGTCCCCATCCTCGACCATCTTCTGGAGGACGGCGACCGTCAGCGCGGAACCCACACCGGACGAACCGAGCACGATCGGACCGTCCGCCGGAATCGGATACGACGTCCCCGACGGGATCGACACCACGAGGGGGTACCCGACGCCCATCTCGGCGATCAACTTGTTCGACACGCGGCCGCCCGGCACCGCACCGACGGTGAACTCCCAGGTTCCCGGATCCTGGCCCTTCATCGCGGTGTACTGACGGATCTGGCGACTGCCGTCCTCGTAGATCACCGACACGGAGATGTACTGGCCGGCCTCGAACTGATGCATCGGGGAGTTCTCGTCTCCGGCGAGGGTGAACGTCCACACGCCCGGGGCGACCTCGCGGCGACCGACGACGGTGAGCGCGGACCAGATCTGCGCGGTGGGCACCCCGGCCCTCTCGTAGACCGCGGCTTCCTGCCTGATGAGCGAGTTGGCCATGAGCCAGTAGACCTCGTCCCACGCCGCGGCGACCTCCGCGGTCACCGCGTCCCCGAGCACCTCGACGATGGCCTTGAACAGCGCGCGGTGAACCATGTCGTAGTGCACCGGGGCGATGCCCAGCGAGGCGTGCTTGGCGGCGATTCGCGACATGACGTGGTCGACCGGCGGCGCATCCTCGGTGACCAGCAGGGTGGCGAAGGCCGCGATCGCGCCGGCCAGTGCCTTCTGCTGCTCCCCGCTCTCCTGGTTCGTCTGGTTGAAGAGGTCCTTCTCCAGCGCAGGGAGACTGTCGAACAGGTTCTTGTAGAAGACACTGCTGATCCAGCCCAGATTCGCGCCCACCACGGGCAGCGTCGCCTCGATGACGGGCAGGGATGCAGGCGAAAGGAGCGACGAATTCGGCGCAACAACGGCTTCGGACATCAGATAGTCACGACCTTTCGAGACCAATGAAAAACGGCGGACAATCCATCGCCGACCCCCTGATGAAAGGCGACCTCCACGGACGAGTCGGAAACCCCATCGTGGAATCGAGGACCGAACTTGTCCTGGAGGGCGATGATCAGACGGGTGACCGGCCCGGAAACGTCGGGCGAGGCGACATGGGGGCGGTACAGGGCGTCGGATTCCTGGAAGACACCCAGAACCCCCTTCAGGTAGTACTGGAGCTCCAGGGATTCCAGGTACGAATCGAGGTCGGACGTCGTCGAACCCCACATTTCTGCGTCCCGCATCAGCGACGCGACCTCGCGAGTTTTCGTGAACGGTTCGTAGCGAAGGGATTCTCGATGATCTAATTCCGCACCCACCCCAGACCGGGTCAGGGTCATCCTTCTAGTCCTTCGTTCTCTGCCACAAAGAGCTTCCACCCCTGCTGGAAAGGGCTGAACAGAATACGGGTGGGGCCATACGGGAATGGCCCCACCACGTATTCACGCCTATGGAGTGATCAGGATCGGAGCCAGGAATCCGGCCCGAAGACCTCGTAATGGATCCGGGAGTCCGCGACGCCGGCGACGTCGAGCAGCTTGTGGGTGGCGGCGACGAAGTCCACCGAGCCACAGATGAGAGCGCTGTCGGTGTCCTCGACGGCGAGGTCCTCGATCGCTCGAGCGAATGTGTCGTCGGACTCCGAGTAGCAGAAGACGTGTTCCCCACCCAGCTTCTCGACCAGGTCCGCGGTGGTGTCGGCGAAGGCGTGGGATGCGCTGTCCGGATCGGCATGGATCACGACAACCGGATTCTTCCGGCCCTGGGCGACCATACCGTGGAGAATCCCGACGAACGGGGCGTTGCCGATGCCCTTGGACAGCAAGAAGACTCGGCCGTCGCCCTCGGGGAGGGCGACAWCGCCGAAGGGCGGCGACGCGATCACCGTGGATCCCCCGGCGACATGGTCATGGACGAAGTTGGACACCTCGCCCCGCGGATCGCTCTTGTCCCGCTTGACCGCCACCTCGATCCTGCCGTTGCCGAAGTCGACGATGGAGTACTGGCGGATCTGACGCGCGCCGTCGGGCAGTTCCACGCCGATCGACAGGTACTGACCGGGAACGGGCTCCTGGAACCCACTGGCATCGAGGACGAGCGAGACCACGTCCTCGGTACGCCTGACGACCTCCAGGACCTGAACCTCTCGCAGGACGGTGTCGGGGTCGACGTCGGCGTCCTTGTAGAGCTGCTTCTCGGCGTCGATCAGGGCATTGGCCAGGAGCCAGTACACGGCGTCCCACGCTTCCGCGACCTCGGGAGTCACCGCGTCGCCGAGCACCTCCACGATGGCCTCGAACAGGAAAGTGTGCACCACGTCGTACTGGGGTTCGCTCACGCCGAGCGAAGCATGCTTGTGCGCGATCCGACCGATCGTCGTACGAGGATCCTCGTCGGTCTCCGAGATCAGAAGCGTCGCGAAATTGGCGATGGAACCGGCCAACGCCTTCTGCTGTTCGCCCCGAGCCTGATTGCTCCTGTTGAACACGTCGCGCTCGAGCGCCGGAGCCGCATCGAACAGCTTGGTGTAGAACAGCCCAGTGATGGCGCCGATGTTCTCGCCCACCACGGGCAACGTCGCCCGAATCACTTCGGCATGCTTCTCCGACAACAGTTGCGCTGAAATGGCTGTCCCCTTCATCCCGACCGAAATCCATTGGTCCGTCGTGTCTGCGCGGTGGACTTTACGACAGAGATCACGGAATTTGTCGGGATTGCGCAACATAGTTCGAACAGCCGGTCCGACGGTTCCCGAGACGGACTCGGGAACCGTCGTGTCACCCTCCGATCACGCTGCGTGCACGCCGGGAAGATCGTCGCTCGACGCGAACAGGCGCCGGTGCTCACCGTGGATCCGGCCGGTCACCCACCAGGCGATCTCGACCAACACGACACCGACCAGCCCGATCCCGAGCGCACCGGTCGTGGCCGCCACGTTGGAGGGATCCAGCTTGAAGAACTCGCGGGTGAAATCGAATCCGAACAGGACGACGTACCCGAGCACCGAGCCCACGAGCAGCACGATCTTCCACCACGTGTACGGGCGGGCGACCACGGCCAGCACCCACAGCGCGATCATGATGAGGGTGATGAGAGCGGTGGTGCCGGCCTGCTCCACCTCCTGTTCGGTGGCATTCACGCCCTTGTAGGCGAGCAGGTACGACACGTACGTCGCGACGCCGATGATGACGCCGGACGGGATCGCCAACCGCATGACCCGCCCGACGAACCCGCTGCGGGCGCGCTCGTTGTTGGGTGCGAGCGACAGGATGAATGCCGGGATACCGATCGTGAACCAGGCCGCGATCGTCACGTGCCGTGGCAGGAACGGGTACGGCAGCGGATCGAAACCGAATATCTGTGCCACCACGCCGGAGATGCCGATGAGGAACGCCAGCAGCACCGAGTACACGGTCTTGGTCAGGAACAGATTCGAGACGCGCTCGATGTTGCCGATCACCCGCCGGCCCTCACCGACGACGTACGGCAGGGTCGCGAACTTGTTGTCCAACAGCACGATCTGCGCCACGGCACGGGTCGCGGGGCTGCCCGAGCCCATCGCGACTCCGATGTCGGCGTCCTTGAGTGCGAGCACGTCGTTGACGCCGTCGCCGGTCATCGCGACCGTGTGCCCGCGCGACTGCAGCGCGCCGACCATGGCGCGCTTCTGATCGGGTCGCACGCGACCGAACGTGGTGGACTCGTCGAGCACGTCGGCCAGCTCGTCCTGGTCCTCGGGCAGCTGCCGGGCATCGATTGCCTGCTCGCCGCCGGCCAGTCCCAGCGAGCTCGCGACGGCACCGACCGACACGGCGTTGTCGCCCGAGATGACCTTGACGTCCACCTTCTGGCTCGCGAAGTACTCGAGGGTCTCGCGGGCGTCGGGGCGCACCTTCTGGTCGAGAACCACGAGGGCGCGCGGGGTGACGACGCCGGGCGCGTCCGCAGCGTCGACGGCCCGGTCACTGCTGCCGAGTAGCAGCACGCGCAGGCCCTGGGCGCCGATCTCCTCGGCCTGCCGGGCCATGTCGCTGTCGGGGTCGAGCAGGACGTCGGGGGCGCCGAGCAGCCAGTTGCCGTTGTTGCCGTAGGACTGCCCGCTCCACTTCTTCGCCGACGAGAACGGTGCCACCGCGGTGGGCTCCCAGCCCGGATCGTCGGAGAGCGCCTCCTTGATCGCGAGCATGCTCGCGTTGGGGCGCGGATCGTCGGCCGCCATCGCCGCGAGTGCGCGCGACGCCTGGGTGTCGTCGGATCGGGCGGTGCGCACCTCGGACAGCCGCATACCGTTCTCGGTGAGTGTGCCGGTCTTGTCCGCGCAGACGACGTCGACCCGGGCCAGGCCCTCGATGGCCGGTAGCTCCTGGACGAGGCACTGGCGCTGACCGAGCCTGACGACACCGACCGCGAACGCGATCGAGGTCATCAGCACGAGTCCCTCGGGGACCATCGGCACGAGCGCCGCGACCATGCCGTTGAGGGCGGGACCGATGTCCTGACCGCTCGAGAACAGCTGGTTGTAGATGATGAGCAGACCCGCCGGAATCATCAGGTAGGTGATGAACTTGAGGATCTTGTCGATACCCGAACGCAGTTCGGAGTGCACCAGCGTGAACTTGCTGGCTTCCTCGGCGAGCTTCGCGGCGTACGCGTCCCGGCCCACCTTGGTCGCGCGGTAGGCGCCGCTGCCGGCGACGACGAAGCTGCCCGACAGCACAAGCGAACCGTTCGGCTTGTGCACCGGGTCGGCCTCGCCGGTGAGCATGGACTCGTCCACCTCGAGCGCCGACGCCTCGACCACGACGCCGTCGACCACGATCTGGTCGCCGGGCCCGAGCTCGACGATGTCGTCGAGCACCACATCGCGCGGGGCGAGAGGGGCGGCCGTGCCGTCGCGGCGCACGATCGGCTTGGCCTGGCTCACGATCGCCAGCTGATCGAGGGTTCGTTTGGCACGAATCTCCTGGATGATGCCGATCCCGCTGTTGGCGACGATCAGCAGGCCGAACATTCCGTCCACGATCGAGCCCGTCGACAGCACGATGATCAACAAGACACCGAGGATCGCGTTGATCCGGGTGAACACGTTCGAGCGAATGATGTCCTTGACCGAGCGACTCGCTCGGTCGGGAACGTCGTTGGTCTGCCCGTTCGCGACCCGCGTCGCCACCTCGTCGGCCGTGAGACCGTTCTCGATGTGCCGGGGGTCGGTCTCGAGGGTGCCGACAGCGCCGCCTTCGGTGGGGTCGTCCGTTGCCATGACACGAAGGCTATTCCAAGCCGTCCCGTTTGCCACACACAGTCCGCTGTGTGAGGCGCCACGGGCATGCTGGTCACATGACGACACACGAGCAGGTATCCCTCACATCGGGTGCCGACTTCTGGAACACCCAGGCTCCCGCCGGGACGGGACTGCCCGCCATCATGCTCACCGACGGACCGCACGGCCTCCGCAAGCAGCGCACCGATGCCGGGTACGCCATGGAATCCGTTCCGGCGACCTGCTTTCCCACCGCATCTGCCCTCGCGGCGACGTGGGACGTCGAACTGCTCGAGGAGGTCGGTGTCGCGCTCGGCGCCGAGGCCCGCAGCGAGGACGCCAGCGTCCTGCTCGGCCCGGGCGCGAACATCAAGCGCAGCGCGCTGTGCGGGCGGAACTTCGAGTACTTCTCGGAGGATCCGTTCCTGTCGTCCCGGATGGCCGCGGCCTGGATCCGGGGCGTGCAGTCGACCGGCGTCGGCGCCTCCCTCAAGCACTTCGCCGTCAACAACCAGGAGTTCCGCCGCTACAGCGTCGACGCGCTCGTCGACGACCGCGCGCTGCGGGAGATCTACCTGGCGAGCTTCGAGCACGCCGTCGTCGCGGCCCGGCCGGCGACGGTGATGGCGGCCTACAACCGGGTGAACGGCACCCACTGCGCCGAGCACCGCTTCCTGCTGACCGACATCCTGCGCGACGCCTGGGGGTTCGACGGTCTGGTCGTCTCCGACTGGGGAGCGGTGACCCGGCGGTCCACCTGCCTCGAGGCGGGCCTGGATCTGGAGATGCCCGGCTACGGCGGGCGCGGCGACGACGCGGTGCTCGAGGCGGCGCGCACCGGCGAACTGAGTGCCGCCGCCCTCGACCGGGCCGCCGAGTCGGTGCGGCGGCTGATCGAGCGCACGGCCCCGGCGCGCACCGCAGAGAAGGGCTACGACCACGCGGCCCACCACACCCTCGCTCGGCGTGCGGCGCAGGCGGGCACGGTGCTGCTGAAGAACGACGGCGTGCTGCCGATCGGCTCCACCGAACGCATCGCCGTGATCGGCGAGTTCGCCAAGCAGCCGCGCTACCAGGGCGCCGGTAGCTCCGGGATCAACCCGCATCGCGTCGACGACGCATGGACCGACCTGACGGAGCAGGTCGGCGCGGACCGCCTGTCCTACGCGCCGGGCTACGTGCGCGGCTCGGGCCGCACCGAACCCGCGCTGCTCGACGAGGCTCGCCGGGTGGCCGGGGCGGCGGACGTCGCGGTGGTGTTCGCGGGCCTGCCCGACAGCTACGAGACCGAGGGTGTCGATCGCGCGAACCTGGATCTGCCGGCCGGTCACGACGCACTGATCGCCGCGGTCGCCGAGGCCTGTCCGCGCGTGGTGGTCGTGCTCGCGAACGGCGCCCCGGTGACGATGCCGTGGCACGACGACGTCGCCGCGATCCTCGAGGGGTACCTCGGCGGACAGGCCTCCGGTAGCGCGGTCGCCCGGGTCCTGATCGGCGACGCCGAGCCCGGCGGCCGACTGGCCGAGACGTTCCCGCTGCGAGTGACCGACAACCCGGTGCACGTGTGGCCCGCGGGGCCGGCGCAGGTGGAGTATCGGGAGAGCGTGTACGTCGGGTACCGCTACTACGACGCCGCCGACGTCGACGTCCGCTACCCGTTCGGCCACGGACTGAGCTACACGACGTTCGACTGGACCGAACTCGAGATCATCGAAGTGGAGAACGACGACGCGTCCGAGCAGCGCTTCGATGTCAGCGTCCGGGTGACCAACACCGGCGACCGGCCGGGCAGCGACGTCGTCCAGGTTTACGTGCGTGACCTCGAGTCCACCGTCTTCCGGCCCGATCAGGAACTCGCCGGGTTCACCAAGGTGCACCTGGTCCCGGGCGAATCACGCCGCGTCACAGTGCAACTGGATCGCCGAGCATTCGCGTTCTGGGACACGACGGTCGACGACTGGTCGATCGAATCCGGCGATTTCGAGATCCGCGTCGGAGCGTCGTCCCGCGACATCCGGGCGTCGGCGACAGTGACGCTCGAGTCGGACCGCACGGGCTTCGCACCCGGCCCGGCCGGGTATCACGGGTCACCGATGTTCGAGCGCGACGCGTTCGCCGAACTGTACGGTCGCTCGCTGCCCGACAACGTCGTCGACGCGCCCGGGCACTACACCGTCGACACCCCGCTCGCCGACATCCGCCACCCCGCGGCGACACTGCTGACGACGGTGATGCGACGGAAGGTCGCGGCGATGATCCCGGCCGCCGACGAGGACGATCCGCTGTCGCTGCTGTTCGCACGGTCGCTGCAGGAGCTGCCGCCGCGGATGATGACGATGCTCTCGCAGGGCGCCGTCACGCCCGAGGCGACGCAGGCCTTCGTCGACATCTGCAACGGTGGACTGCTGCGCGGTACCCGGAAGCTGGTGTCGGCCCTGCGCCGCAAGTAGCCCCGCATCCGGGCCGGGGTCAGCCCAGTTCGTCCCACCACGTCTTCTGGGTCGGCGGCCGGAGCGCGTCGATGCGCTGCCCCACCATGGGCACCGCCATCGTGACTCCGGCCGCCGCGGCCGCATCCGCGACGCGGGCGATCGGCTCACCCCACGGGTGGAACGCGAGATTGAAGGTGGCCCAGTGGATGGGGATCAGCAGCGCGCCGCCCACGTCGAGGTGGGTCCGCACGGCCTCCTCCGGGTTCATGTGGATGTCGGGCCAGCGCTCGTCGTACGCGCCGACCGGCAGCAGCGTCACGTCGAACGGCCCGTACGCGCGGCCCAGATCCGCGAAACGCGGCGTGTAGCCCGAGTCGCCGCCGAAGAACACCTTCCGCTGCGGCCCGGCGATCACCCAGGACGCCCACAGCGTCGTGTCGCGGGCGATCCCGCGTCCGGAGAAGTGCCGGGCCTCGGTACAGGTGAGGGTCAGTCCCGCGACCTCGGCCTGCTCGTCCCAGTCGAGTTCGACGATCCGTTCGTCCAGGACGTTCCAGCGCCGCAGGTGCGCCCCGACCCCGAGCGGAACCACGAACACGGTCTCCTGTGTGCGGGCGAGGGCGGTGACGGTGGCCTGGTCCAGGTGGTCGTAGTGGTCGTGCGATATCACCACGGCGTCGATCGCGGGCAGGTCCGCCAACGACATCGGCACCGGATGCATGCGCGCCGGGCCCACGACGGACGACGGCGAAACCCGTTCGCTCCATACGGGGTCCGCCAGTACACGACGACCGTCGACCTCGACGAGCACACTCGAGTGCCCGAACCACGTCACCGCGAGTTCGCCCGCGGCGGCCGGCGCGAGAGGCGTCGCGAGCGGGATCTCCCGGCGCGGGCGTCCCGTGGTTCCGCGTGTGAGGAACGCCTTCGCGAGCCCGGACTGGGAGCCCGCCGGCAGGGATGAACTGGGATCGGAGTTGTGGAACCGGCTGTCCCGGTACCGCGGTGACGCCGCGGCATACGGCTTGATCGCGGCTCGCGACGCACCCAGCGCCGGCACCGCTCCCCACGCGGCCCGTGCCACCCATCCCGCGCCCGCGGCCGCTGCCGCGACCAGGACACCTCTGCCGATCATGACCATTCCGCTCCCCTGCCTGCGCTGGTTCTACCTACCCCGAAATTCCGGTGCGCGCTTCTCCGCGCGGGCCGCGCGGGCCTCCTGCGCGTCGTCGCTGCCCCAGGCCGCGAACAACGCGGCGAGCTGCTCCTCGGTCTGCGGCTCGCGGGTCCCGTCGTCGTTGAAAACGAGCTTGAGGTGCCGAACCGACAGCGGAGCGAGCTCCGCGATGGTGCGCGCCCACTCCTGCGCCGCGACGAGGTCACCGATCTTGTTCGCCAGTCCGCGCGCGAAAGCCTCTTCCGCCGAGAGCATCTCGGCGCCGAGCAGCATGGTCCGCGCCGGTCCGCCGCCGACGAGCGACACCAACCGGCGCACCGTCCACTTGTCCACCGTGATCCCGAGCTTCGCCGCCGGGATCCCGAACCGCGCCTCGGACGCGACCACGCGCAGGTCCGACGCCAGTGCGAGCTGGGTACCGGCCCCGATCGCGGGGCCGTTGATCGCGGCGATCACCGGGATCGGGATCGAGTCGATGGTGTGCAGCATCTCGAGCAGCGTGTCGGTGAATCCCTCTGCGTAGACGTCGCCGGACAGGTCGGCACCCGCACAGAACGCGGTGCCCTGACCGGTGAGCACCACCACCCGGGCCTCCTCCGCGACCGCCTTCTCGAGGCCCTCGCGCAGCGCGATGCACAACTCGGAGTTGAGGGCGTTGCGTCGATCCGGACGCTGTAGCTCGAGCGTGACTACGTGGCCGTCACGGCTGGTCCCGATCATGTGGCTCCACTCGCTTTCTCGGGTGCGGGGACCCCGTCCGCGTGTGGACGGGCCCCGGCGGGTGCGCTCCGAACAGTACCTGTCACGCAGCATCCACAGACACACCGAGTTCGATGGAACAACGGACCCGTCGGAGGCGTTGCGGCAGATTCAGGCTATGACAGATCGGAGCGTGATGGACACCGACCTCGAGGTTGTCGTGATCGGGGCGGGGCAGGCGGGCCTGTCCACCGCGTACCACCTGCGCCGTTTCGGGCTCGCCCCCGAACGGGAGTTCGTGGTGCTCGACCATGCGCCCGGACCGGGCGGGGCGTGGCAGTTCCGCTGGCCGTCGCTGACGCTGCGGACCGTCAACGGGGTTCACGACCTCCCGGGGATGCCGTTCGCGAACACCCTCGGGCCCGACACCGACACGGTCCGGGCGKCCGACGCCGTCCCCCACTACTACGGGCTCTACGAGAAGCGCTTCGAGCTGCCCGTCCACCGCCCCACGCACGCCACCGTCGTGTGCGATCGCGGCGAGCGGCTGGCCGTCGAGACACCCGACGGCACCTATCTGACCCGCGGACTCGTCAACGCGACGGGCACATGGGAGCGTCCGTTCGTGCCCGCCGTCACCGGCGCCGAGCGGTTCACCGGACGCCAGTTGCACACCCGCGACTACCGGTCGGCGCGCGAGTTCGAGGGGCAGCACGTGATCGTGGTCGGCGGCGGCATCTCCGCGGTGCAGTTGCTCGACGAGATCTCCTGCGTCACCACCACCACCTGGGTCACCCGCCGGGAGCCACAGTTCCGCGAGGAACCGTTCACGCCCGAGATCGGCAGGGCCGCAGTAGCGCTCGTCGAGGAACGGGTGCGCCGCGGACTGCCGCCAGGATCGGCGGTGTCGGTGACCGGACTGCCCGTCACACCCGCGATCCGGGCCGCGCGCGAACGCGGCGTACTGGACCGACTGCCGATGTTCGCGGAGATCACCGAGACCGGCGTGCGCTGGCCCGACGGCTCCGAGCAACGCGCCGACGTCATCCTGTGGTGCACCGGTTTTCGGTCCTCGCTCGACCACCTGGCACCGCTGCGCCTGCGCGGCCCCGGCGGCGGCATCACGATGACCGGCCGGCTCGCGACGCAGGTGGCAGCCGATCCCCGCGTGCACCTGGTCGGCTACGGGCCGTCGGCCTCCACGATCGGAGCCAATCGCGCGGGGCGCGCCGCGGCCCGGGAGCTGACGCAATACCTGAAGGGGTGAGTCAGCCGCGGTCGGACTTCACGATCGGCGGTATCCGGTAGCTGCCGTCGAGCACTGCCTCGTCGGGGATATACATGCGCAGCAACGGCCGGAACGAACCCGTCGGTGTGGGAAGCCAATTCGCACGCGCCGTCGGGTCGGCCGGTTCGGTCGCGCTCAGGGTGACCGTGAGTGAACCGTCCTCGCCGTAGACGAGGCCGTCGGTGCGATCACCGATCGAGTACCGCTCCAACGGGTTCGCCACCAGGTAGTAGTTCGGCATGCTGTACATGGTGATCGACCAGAACGCCTCCACCGGCGGGGTGGGCGCGAAGGTGATCGTGTAGGTGTGGTCGCCGGTCAACTGGTCGCCGTCGGAGTCCGTGTAAATGGGACTGTAGGCAGCCTCGTACCCGTGGTTACCCCACAGCCCACCCATCGCCGCCGCCGCACGCAGCCCGATCGCCTTGGCACGATCCGAGATTCGCCATTCCGGCGCGTCGATCGTCCCGATCTCGAAGAAGTCGTCGTTGTAGTCGAAGACGTGGAAGGTCTGGTGCCAGCCGTTCACCACGGCGTCGCCGGCACCCGACTTCAAGGCGTCCTCCACCTTCGCGCGGCCCTGCGCGGCGCCCTCGATCAGGATCTGGGCGAGAGCCGGGTCGGCGCCGACGTAGGGCGACGGTCCCGTCTGGAGCAGTCCCAGCGACGCGAAGGCGTGCTGCAGCGCCAGGTCGCGCGGTGCCGGCGGGAAAGCCTGCAGATACAGCCGCAGCTTCTCCCAGAACAGAAGCTCTTCCGGCACTGCGGGATCCGGCTCCGGCAGTCCCTCCGGATCGGTGGACGTCATCGCGCTGAGTGAAGTCTGATCCTGCAGCTTCTGCACCCGCGGCAGATCACCGGGTCCGTCGCACGCCCACCGGCCGACGACCGACACGATGCGCGTCGAGCAGTGCACGGGCGTCGCACCCGCCGGCAGTTCGCCGGGCCAGCCCGGCGGAACCAGTACGTAGGTTCCCGCCTGCGTTCCGGTCGCCCGCTTACCGATGTACGCGAAGTTGTTGGTCCACGCATCGACGAACTGGAGGACGAAGTACGCGTCCGCCGTGTCGGGCACGTCCAGCAGGAGCGGCCCCACACCGAGATCGAGTTGCGCCATCGAATAGACGGTGTCGTTGTTGATCGAGACGAAGGTGTCCTCGGGACCCGCCAGATCCGTCGCATGGCTGAAGGAATTGAACGGGGCCGCCGCGTTGGCCCCGACCCCTGTCGTCACGAATCGTTGCACTTGGGACAGGTTGAACACCGGAGCGAAACCGTAGATGAACGCCATGACTGCCGACTCGACGTTGACTGCCGAATCGCTGCTCGGATTGGTCATGGCTCATTCCACCACCGTTGGCGCACCTTCGCTCGCGATCCGCGAACTTTGGGTTCATCATGGTCTGGTGACCGAATTCCCCGCGTGGGCACGCTCGCTCGACCTCGTTCCCCATCCGGAAGGCGGCTGGTACCGCGAGACGTGGCGCAGCGATATCGAGTTACCGGGCGTCGCGCTGCCGAACATGTACGGCGGCGCACGCTCCGCCGGGACGGCGATCCTGTTCCTGCTCGAGCCCGGACAGCAGTCGGCGTGGCACTGTGTGCGCGGCAGCGAGATCTGGCTGTACCACCGTGGTAGCCCGATCCTCCTCGAGCTGGGCGGCGACGGTGACACACCCGACGCGGTGACCACGCACGTCGTCGGGCCGGACATCGCGGCCGGGCAGAGCCCGCAGATCGTGGTGCCGCCACGCACATGGCAGCGGGCCCGCCCAGCCGACGACGAGGCCGGCCTCGTCAGCTGCGTCGTCGTTCCCGGCTTCGATTTCGCAGACTTCCGCCTCGAAGGCCAGGAGTACCCGATGTCGTCGCCATCGCAGTACTGATGGGTCGCATCCGCGATTCGTCCTCGGCGGGTCAATCGTGGACGTTGTCGGCGAGGAGAGTTCGAAAATCGGGAGCGAGTTCCACTGTTTCGCCACCGTTGTCGTGATCGACGAGGCAAACGCTTCCGTCGGCAGCGATCCAGATCGGGTTACCGGAACCGTCGTCGGCGATGACGACACCGTCGACAACGGTTCCGTACGCCTCACGCGCCCAGGTGGTCAACTCGATGCTGCTCTCGCGCCCGAGGATCGAGGCGTTGTCCCACGCGTGTACGGGCACACCGACGAAACAGCCACCCCAACGGCCGACGAACTCCTCGTAGTCCGGGTCGGGAACGAGACCCAGAGCACTCAATCCGTTCCGGAGCTCGCCGGAGGGAATGGGCCGCCCGGGTCCGTAGGTGGCCACCGCGCGTTCGATGCGTGCGACCAGTTCAGCACCGAGAGCCATGCACGCGATCCTAAGGCCCAGGGATGCGCGGGCGAGGCGGCGTCGGTAGGTGCGTTCGGGAATGTGCGCGAGTGGTGCGAACCTCGAAACTGACAGCCCGGACGCCTCTCTCAGGGATTCGAGGCCCAGGAAAGGACCTGATCGACCAGCTTCGCGCTGTGCTGACAGATCCGCAGTTGCACCGTCGGCCTCCGCCAACGCCAACTTCAGCTGCCCGTTCTCGCTGCGCAGGCGACGCTCCTCGAGCGTGCTCCGCTGCTCGGCCGAGCCGGATGGCTGTTCCCCGAGACGCTGTCGCCCCTACCAGAAAGTCTGACGCACGAGAAATCCATTGACTCGAACATCAGTTCGAACTAGACTTTCAGTATGAATCCGGGGGGAATCATCGAGTCAGGCGCAGCAGCCTTATCGCTGCACGTCAAGGACGTGCGCCGACTCCCCGAATCCGAACTCCTCGCCGCCGCGGTCGACATCTCCCGCGAGATCGAACGACTCGAAACACTCCGCGTCGCCGCGGTCGCCGAAATCGACGAGCGCGCAGTCTCGTTCGACACACTCGGGTTCCGCAGCGTCAAACTCTGGCTCGCATCGACGACCCTCCTCGAAGTACCCGCCGCCGCCCGGATCCTCGCCCTCGGTAAAGCCCTCCGACGCCAACCCGAGATCGCCGACGCCTTCGAAGGAGGCCGCATCTCCGCCGACCACGCCAGCCTGATTGCGAAGTTCTGCGAGCGCCCGCCCCGCGGCATGCCCGCCGAAGCACTCGACTCCTGCCGCAACGTGCTGCTCGACTGCGCCACCGGCCCCACAGCCACCACCGACACCCTGCGCGGCACCATCGCCAAACTCGAGCGCATCTTCGAATCCGACGACCTGCCGGCCAGCGAAGACACCGACCGCAACGAATTCCACGCCTCCAAAACTTTGAACGGGCGCGTCGCCGTCAAAGGCGACTTCGACTCGGTCACAGGCGAAATGCTCCTCACCGCGCTATCGGCCCTCACCAAGCCGAGGAACCCGGTCGACGACCCCGCCGGCATGCGCACCCCCGGACAACGCCGCGCCGAAGCGTTCACCGACATCCTGCGCCACTACCTCAACTCCGGCGCAGCTCCTGTCGAAGGCGGCGAACGGCCGCACCTGTCACTACACGTGAACGCACGCGACCTCGCACGCACCGAGCCGAACGCTGACGGCCACGCCGACACAGGCAGCAGCACGCCCGCCGATCACGCGGACATGGTGGGAGACAAGGACGTCGCCTGGATGCCGTGGATGGGGCCGCTCACCGTCGCAACCGCCCGCCGCATCGCCTGCGACTGCGACCTCACCCCGATCGTCATGAAGGACGGGGTACCGCTCGACCTCGGCCGCACCACCCGCACCGTCTCGAAGAAACAACGCCGAGCCCTCGCCGCCCGCGACAACGGCTGCGCCTTCCCCGGCTGCGGAGAACCACCCGCCCACTGCGAAGGCCACCATATAGAACACTGGGCAGACGGCGGACCCACCGACCTCGACAACCTCGTACTCCTGTGCCGCTACCACCACCGACTACTCCACCACTCGCACTGGGAAGTCGAGATCGGCCCCGACCGACATCCGTGGTTCACCCCACCGAGTTCGGTCGACCCCTACAAGAAGCCCATCCCGGCGCACAATCGCGCAGGACCACTCGCCGCATGACGCTGTAACCGGCGCCCAAATCGGGTGCCGGCTACAGCGGGTTGCATTTCAGGACTCGGCAAGCGCGGCCAGCCACAACCGGACCGTCGACCGAAGTCGATCGGCGCCCAACGCCGATCCGCTGCCGAGCACCGATCGAGACCCGTACAGAGCGTCGAACACCAGCCCCTCCAGCAGGCTGATCAGGTCGTGCGCCGCCATGCGCGGATCACTCGCACCGAGCGCGTCCATCAACCCCGTCGCCTTCTCCACCGAGTAGAGACACCCAGCGAGTGCAGGTCGAAGCTCCTCGTCGCCGGCGGCATCGACGGCGAGCGCGTAGCGCGCCAGGACGTCACGGCGCCGATCGGTCAGCAAGAGACCGACCTGGCCGGCAATCAGATCGGCGGCACTGTCGACCGACAGGTCCACGTCGACGGCGTGCGCTTCCACAAAGGCCTGCCGAGACCGCTCGGACAGGCGCCGGACCGCAGCACCCACCAGCGCATCACGGGTCCGGAAGTAGTACGACGTGGACCCCTTCGCGAGCCCGAGTCGCCTGTCGATCGCCTGGTGCGTGACGGCGTGGTTGCCGCCCTCGGCCGCGAGCTCGAGCGCGGCGTCACAGATCGATTCGCGGCGTGAGGGACGGTGATTCATGTCTCCCATTCTCCCAGACTCTACGATGCTAGAGTTTCGGCCGTGAGATGGTTCCGGCGCGCGCCCCTCCCCGCCCTGCACGTTTCCGCCGCAGTGTTCGAGACTGCGGCCGCCGATCGCGGATTCGCACTCGATCACGCTCAGCGGCAAGCGATCTCCGACCTGCTTGCAGCCGACGGCCGCAGCGTGTACCTGTGGGGACCCGTAGGCCGCGGGAAGAGCTGGCTGTTGAACACGTACTTCGACGGCCTGCCGACGGAACACAAACTGCGCGTGCACTTCCACGAGTTCTTCCGTGACCTCCACGTCGCCATCCGCCGACGCGGCCACAACCTCGACGCCGCGCTCGACGACCTGCTCCGTGACGTCCGGGTGCTGTGCTTCGACGAGTTCCACGTCCACGACGTCGGCGATGCCACGTTCGTCGCGCGACTGCTGCCCGCGCTCCTCGCCCGCGACGTCACCCTCGTGGTGACGTCGAACTATCCGCCGCACCGCCTGATGCCCAATCCGCTGTTCCACGACGCTTTCGTTCCGACCATCGAGTTGATCGAACGGTCTCTGGCCGTCGTCGCGGTCGACGGGCCCCGTGACTATCGCACCGGCTCGGACCACGCCGCCGGATTCGCGGCCGGGCACTGGGTGGTCCCTGCAGACGCTGAGCAACTCGCTCTACTCGGGCTCGAGCGCCCCGAACCGACCGAACGACGGACGATGTCACCGTGTGGGCACCCGCTCGTCGCGCTCCGCGCCGACGCGCACTGCCTGTGGTTCGACTTCGCGGACCTGTGCGGCCACACCACCGCGCCGGCGGACTATCTGGAGCTCACCGCACGGCACGAACGCTGGGTGATCAGCGACATCCCCGATCTCGTGCACGCGGGAAGCGAACCGGCGCAACGCTTCGCCAATCTCGTCGACGTCCTGTACGACCGCGACGTCGTGGTGACGTTCCTCGCCGGCCGAACGGTCGACTCGCTCGCCGGCGCCGAGCATCTGCCCGTCGACATCGACCGGATCCTGAGCCGGCTCGGACAGTTGCAGACGCGGCCCACAGAGACGGCTCCGGCCGCCACCGGCGCGAAAGCACCGTCGACGGCCGGAGCGACGACCGAATCCGTCAGCTGGAAGTAGCGGCCGACTCGGTGTCGGCCACGACCTCGCGCACCGGCTCACCCTTGCGCGGATTGACGAAGAACAGCACGACAGCGAAGCCGAGCATCAGCACGGCCGCGGGCAGCATCGCCGACTGCGCCATCGCGGTCGCAAACGGTTCGCGGACCATCTCGGGCAACTGTCCGCCCATGAAGTGGCCCTCCCCTGCCGAGGCACCGCCGCTGATTCCGACCGAGGACAGCTCGGCCGTGATCCGCGACGTCATCAACGCGCCCATCGCGGCGCTACCGAGCACGGCTCCGACCTGGCGGGTGGTGTTGTAGACGCCCGAACCGGCACCGACATGCGCCATGGGCAGGTTCCGGGTCGCGGTCGCGGAGACCGGAGCCCAGATGAATGCGTTGGACGCACCGATGACGGCCATCGGGACCAGGATCTGCCAGATCGGCGTGGTCGGGGTCAGTCGCGTCGCCAACCAGGCGGTGGCGAGGGCGAACGTCAGGAAGCCCGGTCCCGCGATGAAGCGCGGATGTGCCTTGTCGACGAGCCGTCCGACGAACGGGGCGAGGATGCCGGTGACGATCGCCATCGGTGCCATCAGCAGGGCCGACCGTGTCGGCGACAGACCGGTGACGCTTTGCGCGTAGTACATGAACGGCAACATGACTGCGGTGATGGAGAAGCCCATCGTCATGATGCCGAGGTTGGCGACCGAGAAGTTCCGATCGCGGAACAGGGCGAGCGGTACCAGCGGTTCGCTGCGATTGACCTTCTGCCACCACACGAACGCGATCATGACCACGACGCCGACACCGATCAGCACCCAGGTCCGTGCGTCCCAGTCGTAGGAGTTGCCCTCCTGCAGGCCGAAGACGATGCAGAACAGGCCGATTGCGCTGAGCGCGACACCGACCAGGTCGAACTTGTGGTTGCTGGTCGGCAACACCGGGACCAGACGCCACGCGAGCACGAACGCGACGACACCGACGGGGACATTGACGATGAAGATCCACTCCCAGCCGAGGTTGTCGACGAGGACTCCACCGAGGATCGGACCCACCAGAGTYGCGACGCCGGCCACCGAGCCCCACAGGCCCATCGCGGCTCCGCGCTTGTCCGGCGGGAAGATTCGCGTGATGACGGCCATTGTCTGCGGCGTCATCATCGCCGCGCCGAGGCCCTGGAAGACGCGGGCGACGATCAGCATCTCGATGCCGCCGGACAGGCCGCACCACAGGGACGCGAGGGTGAACACGACCAGGCCGATGAGGTACATGTTCTTGGGGCCGAACCGGTCACCGAGCCGACCGGTCACCAGCAGCGGCACCGCGTACGCGAGCAGGTAGGCGCTCGTCACCCAGATGACCGCGTTGACGTCGGCGTCCAGTTCGGCGGTGATGACCGGGTTGGCGACCGCGACGATCGTGCTGTCGACCAGGATCATGAAGAACCCCAGACACAGGGCCCACAGGGCCGGCCAGGGCTTGACTTCGGTTTTCATTGGTTGCCCTTCTGATCTGCGAGTTTCTGGTCCGCACGTAGCTGGTCCGCACGTTTCAAGATTTCGAGGTGTTCGTCGGTCACCCAGGGGATCTCACCGCTGTGGACCCGGGCCGCGAACGCGCGCAGCCAGTCGAGTTCGGCCTGTGCCATGGCCCGGGTGTACGAGAACGGGATGGTGAACAGGTCGGGAACCTCGCGCCCCCGAGCAGCCTCGGCGAAAGCATCGAGCTCCTCGATCTCGGTTGCCAGCGCGGCGATCCGGCGTTCGAGCAGCGCGAGGGCCTCAGCCGATCCGAGGTTGTGCAACTCGGCCAGGCCGAGGGTGAACTGCGGGTACTCGGAGGCCGGGACTTCCACCATCTCGGCCACGCGCTCACGGACCGCGGCACGTCCGGCCGGGGTGATCTCGTAGGTGGTCCGCTCGGGGCGGTTGCCCTGCCTATCGGTACCCACCACCGCCACCAATCCGTCGCGCTCGAGACGGTCGACGGCGTGGTACAGCGAGCCCGGCCGGACCTTGACGATCCGGTCCTTCCGGCGGGTGACGAGGAGTTGGTACATCTCGTACGGATGCATGGGCCGCTCGAACAGGAGCGCGAGGACGGACACCCCGAGGGGTGTGACTGATCGCGGCAGCAATTCCTGTCACCCCACTTCCGCGCCAAATATTCCGCGTGGAATATACGGCCGTGGAGGCTTCACCGGCAATGCCCTGCGAGGCCTGTGACCAGGAACACTGCCGCGAGTCGCCGTCAGCCGAACGTCGCCGGGTCCGGTCCGAGACGACCGTCCGGGGAGTCCAGGGAACCGATCGCGAACATGTCGTCGGCGGTGAGTTCGAAGTCGAACACGTCGAAATTGCTCGCGATCCGCTCGGGCGTCACCGACTTGGGGATCACCACGTTGCCCAACTGCAGGTGCCAGCGCAGGATCACCTGCGCGGGGGTGCGACCGCGTGCCTCGGCGATCGCACCGATCGTGGGGTCGCCGATCGTGGTCCCCTGTCCGAGCGGGCTCCACGCCTCGGTGACGATGCCCATGTCCGCGTGGACCGAGCGCAGGTGCGCCTGCCCGAAGCCGGGGTGCAGTTCGATCTGATTGAGAACGGGCGCCTCTCCGACCTCCTCGACCAGGCGCTCGAGATTCTCCGCGGTGAAGTTGGAGACACCGATCGACCGCACCCGCCCGTCGGCCTTCAACTGCTGGAGCGCCTTGAACGTGTCGATATACCGGCCCTTCGCCGGGGCCGGCCAGTGGATGAGGTACAGGTCGAGGTACTCGAGTCCCATTCGCGCGAGGCTGTCGTCGAACGCGCGCAGCGTCGAGTCGTAACCCTGGTCGTCGTTCCACAGCTTCGTGGTGACGAACAGGTCGTCGCGAGCGACGCCGGAGTCGGCGAGGGCACGTCCGGTACCGGCCTCGTTGTCGTAGATGCGAGCGGTGTCGATGCTGCGATACCCCACCCGTAGCGCCTCACCGACGGCGTCATACGCCTGATCGTCGGGCACCTGGAACACCCCGAAGCCCAGTTGCGGAATCGTGTTGCCGTCATGGAGAGCAACGGCAGGTACAGAACTTGTGGAGGTCATATCGGGGCAACCACGGCGGCGCGCCGACATGTTCCCGGCGTCCCAGAACGTGGACACCGCGATGTCGTTGCGCGGCGCGCACGGGCAGGCATACGTTCGATCCAGGTGGTCTGATCTCCCGGAAGGGGCGGGCAATGAACCTCGGGTACCGGCTGGCGTATCGGCTCGGCTTCACACCGTGGGAGAACGCCGGGCGCAGTGTCTTCGGGGACCAACTGGGCCAACTGTTCGACGCAGCACCTGCCCCGACCGACGCGACCGCCGCGAAGGCCCTCGACCTCGGCTGCGGCACGGGCGACCATGCCATCGAGTTGGCGATCCGCGGGTGGTCGGTCACCGCCGTCGACACCGTCCCGCTCGCGATCGAGCGGGCCCGCGCGAAGCTGCCGATCGCGAACGCGGATGTGACGTTCGTGCTCGGCGACGTCACGAATCTGCCCGCGTACGTGGACAGCGGGTACGTTCTGGCGCTCGACGTCGGCTGCTTCCACGGGCTCGGTGAGGCGCAGCGCAGGGTGTACGGCAACGGCCTGACCGCTGTCACCGAATCCGGCGCGCAGTTGCTGATGTTCTCGTTCTCGCCCGGCCACCGCGGTCCACTGCCACGCGGCGCGTCCCGCTCCGACGTCGAGCGGGCGCTCGGCAAGTGGACCGTCGTCGGGGACGACGCCATGGACACCACGGCCGCGCCGGTAATCCTCGCGAAGACAGAGCCGCGGTTCTTCCGACTCGTCCGCGACTGACCACCGTCGACCGGAACGAGACCGGAACAATTCGCAATGCAAACGGGTTGCCGTCGGGGTGATGCCGAAGCTTTCCGTACTCGACCTGTCCCCCATCGCCGAGGGTTCCACCGTCGGCCAGGCCCTCCGCAACACGCTCGAGCTGGCTCGACGCGCCGAGGAACTCGGCTACCACCGGTTCTGGCTCGCCGAACACCACTCCATGCCCGGCATCGCCAGTTCGGCACCCGCGGTGATGATCGGCCAGGTCGCGGCAGTAACCGATTCCATTCGCGTCGGCTCCGGCGGCGTGATGCTGCCCAACCACGCACCGCTGGTGGTGGCCGAGCAGTTCGGCACGCTCGACGCCCTGTACCCGGAGCGGATCGACCTCGGCATCGGCCGCGCACCCGGCACCGACCAGGTGACCGCGCACGCGCTGCGCCGCCAAACCGACGCGCTGGGCGCCGACGAGTTCCCGCAGCAGCTCGCGCACCTGCGCGCGTTCTTCGACGACGACTTCCCCGCCGACCACCCGTACGCGGCGATCACCGCCGTCCCGGGGCTGGGCGCGAAGGTCGCGGTGTGGCTGCTCGGCTCGAGCACGTACAGCGCGCAGGTCGCCGGGATCCTCGGTCTGCCGTTCGCGCTCGCCCGGCACTTCTCCCCCGCCCAGACGATGCCGGCACTGCGCGTGTACCGGGAATCGTTCCGGCCGTCGGAGGTACTCGACGAGCCGTACGCGATGCTGACGGTCACGGTGATGGCCGCCGACGACGACGAGCGCGCCCGCTACCTCGCCGCCCCGATGAAGCTGTCGATGGCGCGGTTGCGGGCGGGCGATCCCGGCCGGTTCCCGAGCCCGGAGGAGGCTGCCGCGAACCCGCTGACGCCGGAGCAGGAACGGCTGATCGCGGCGTAGTCGCGTCCGCAGCAGCCTCGAGCCGATCGGTCCGGAAAGTCCCGGCCGGTGGAATCGGCGATGTGATCCAGGCCACGTCGACGGATACTCGCAGTGCTCGACCCGCCTTGCGCCGTTGCCGGCGCCCACCGGGTCGCGGACAGTTCCACGAAAGATGCTGTCGCACAGGATACGAACGACGAGGAGATCGATACATGATCGACAAGACCAAGTACGGGCCGTGGGCCGTCATCGCGGGCGGCTCGGAGGGCGTCGGCGAGGAGTTCGCCGTCCAACTCGCGGAGGCCGGTCTGAACCTGGTGCTGCTGGCGCGCAAGCCGGAGCCGCTCGAGGCGACCGCGGAGAAGGCCCGAGCCAAGGGCGTCGAGGTCCGGACGCTGTCCGTGGATCTGACCGCGGCGGACATGCTCGACCAGATCCGCAGTGTCACCGACGATCTCGAGGTGGGACTGCTGGTCTACAACGTCGGCGCCAACACCTACGGCCACGAGTTCGTCACCGGCGACCTCGACCGCTTCCAGCAGGTCATCGATCTCAACATCACCGGCCAGCTCGAGCTCGTCCAGCACTTCGGCGCACCGATGAAGGACCGCCGGCGCGGCGGTCTCCTGCTGGTCGGTTCGATGGCGGGATTCCTCGGCTCCGCCCAGATCAGCATCTACGCAGGTGTGAAGTCGTTCTGCCGCACCTTCGCCGAGGGCCTGTGGCTCGAGATGCGCGAGTACGACGTCGACGTCCTCGAGATGGTCCTCGGTGTCACCCGGACCCCCGCGATGGCCCGCGCCGGGCTGAACATGGACATCCCCGGCCTGAACGTCTCCGAGCCCGCGGACGTGGCGGCGCAGGCTCTCGCAAACCTGTCGAACGGCCCGGTGGTGGTCGCGAAGGGCAACGAGGGCGCGGTGGAGAAGCGCAGTGGTGGCAACCGGGCCGAACTGCTGCTCGCCGCCCAGGCCGCATCGAAGGCGATGCTGCCGCCGGAATCCAAGTAACACAACGCGATCCGGGGTCGACTTCGTGGGCAACCCCGGATCGGCGCTCGGTCAGCGGGCCGTCAGGCGTTCCGACAGCTCCCACAGCGCGGCCGCGGTGACCGGGTCGGCGGCATGGGCCGACGCCCGGCCGATGCCGCAGTCGGCGAGGTACGCCCCGCCCGCGCCGTCCAGGTCGGCGGACGTCGCGGCCCACACCGAGGTGGCCGCCGCGGCCGGGATCGATTTGAGATTCGCGAGCAGGCCGGGCTTTCCGGCACTCATCCGCTTCATCTCCGCGAAGTCGTCGCGGGACATGTACCGCGACAGACCCGTCGCGCACACCCCCGGGTGCAYCGCGAACGCCTGGATACCACTGTCTGCGTAGCGATGCTGGAGTTCGACGGTCATGAGGACGTTGGCGGCCTTGGACTGTGCGTACGCGACGAACTTGTCGTAGGGACGCTCCACGAAGTTCGGGTCCCCCAGATCGACGGCGTGGGCCCGGTGCGCGTCGGACGACACCGTCACCACCCGGGCGGGTGTCCCCGAGCGTCGAGCCCCGTCCTGCAAGTGTGGCAACAACAGGGTGGTCAGCAGGAAGTGGCCCAGGTGATTGGTGCCGAACTGCAGCTCGAACCCGTCGGCGGTGCGCCCGAACGGCGTGTACATCACCCCGGCGTTGTTGAGCAGCAGATCCAGGGGCTTCCCGATCTCGTCGATGCGCCGGGCCGCCGCTCGGACAGTGCGCACGTCGGCCAGATCGACGGCGACGGCATGCAGTTCGGCGTCCGGGATCTCGTCTCGGATCCGATCGGCGACGGCTGCCGCCGCGGTACCGTCGCGGGCCGCCAGGATCACTGCTGCACCGGAAGCCGCCAGCGCACGGGCGGTCTCCGTGCCGAGCCCGCTGGTCGCACCGGTCACCACCGCGGTTCGCCCGCGCAGGTCGATCCCGGCGAGGACCTCGTCGGTCGTGGTGTCGGGCCCGAAACCGTTCATTCCCAAGGCAGTTCCTTCCAGTCGGTCGACACGCGCGCGGACCAGTCCGGGTCGCGCCGGTCGAGAAATGCGCGCACACCCTCGGACGCGTCGGCGCTGCCCATCACGCGGTGGTGGAGCTCGGTCTCGAACTCGGCCACCCGTTCCGGGGAGAATCCGTACCGCGCGGTGTCCCACAGCAGTCGCTTCGACAGCGCCGCCGACATCGGTGCGACGTTGGTGGCGATGTCCCGCGCCAGCGCCAGAGCCGCGGGGAGCACCTCGTCGGCGGGCAGGGATCGGCTCGCGATTCCCAGCCGCACCGCCTCCGGGCCGTCGAAGGTGCGCCCGGTCAGTAGGATCTCGGCGGCCGCGGCCATCCCGGCCGCACGCGGAACGGTCCAGTGCGACATCGCATCCGGGACCACCCCCCGCCGCACCTGCGGGATCGCGTACTTGGCGTCGTCGGCCACGATGCGGATGTCGGCCTGCATCGCGAGGGTGAGGCCGATACCGATGGCGTGGCCGTTCACCGCGGCGATCACCGGTTTGCGGAGGTCGAAGGCCGGCGGGTTCACCGGCGACGCGGAGAACCCGTCGTGGGTGGGTGCGGCGAAGGTGTCCGTGCCGGCGGTGAGGTCGGCCCCGGCACAGAACGCCGGCGGGGTTCCGGTGAGCACCAGGACTCGGACGTCGTCGTCGGCGTCCAGGGCGCGGTAGAGATCGCCGAGCGTGCGTCCCATGGCCCCGGTGAACGCGTTGCGCTGCTGCGGCCGGTCGAGCGTGAGAACCGCCACGCCGTCGACGATCTCGACCAGGACGTCGCTCACGACGTCAGCGCCTTGACCGCCGCGACGAGGTCGGCGATGTGCCGGTCGTCGACGTCGTACCCGGGGAAGTAGCAGCACACCCGGTCGCTGTGGTCACCGAAGCGCGCGACGATCTCGGCCGCGCATTCCTCCGGGGTACCGTGCACCGCGAGGGTCGCGAGCATCTTGTCGTCGATCAGGTCGCGCATCGCGGCGAACTCTCCCCGCTTGGACAGCACGTTCAGCTCGGGCTGCAGGTCCGCCCAGCCCTCCACCTCGAGCACCGGCCGGTACGCAGGCGTGGAACCGTAGAACGCCAGGAGTCCGCGCACCCCGAGCGAGGCCGCGGCGAGTTCGTCCGGGGTGCGCCCGACGCCCACGATGATCTGCGGATAGATCGCGAGGTCCGCGCGGGTGCGGCCGCCGCGGGCGAGCCCCTCCTCGACAGCGGGTAGGGTCCGTTCCCGAAAGTGCCGGACGCTGTTGAACGGCATCACGAGCAGGCCGTCGGCCACCTCTGCGGCGGTGCGGGTCATGATCGGGCCCAGGGCACCGAGACAGACCGGCGGTGGGCCGTACGGGTTGGGCCCGGGATCGAAGGTGGGCGGCATCAACGTGTGCGTCGTGAACTCGCCCTCGAAGCGCAGGCGCGAATTCCCTTCCCACGCATCGAAGATCGCCTTGATCGCGAGTACCGTCTCGCGCATCCGAGCGGCTGGGCGAGACCACTGCGAGCCGTACCGCTTCTCGATGTGGGGGCGAATCTGGGAGCCGAGACCGAGCCGGAACCGTCCTCGGCTCAGCAGCTGCAGATCGTAGGCGGTGTTCGCCAGGTGCATCGGACTGCGCGGCAACGCGATCGCGACGTTCGTCATCAGGTCGGCCTCCACCACCGACGCGGCGGCGACCAGCGGCACGAAGACGTCGTGCGCGCCCTCGAACGTGAACAGACCGTCGACCCCGAGGTCGACCAGTTCCCGCGCTCGCTGGGCGGCATGTTCGGGCCGCCCGTCCAGTTGCACGTCGATCTTCACGAGTGACTCGCTTTCGTCTCGGACGCGGCCGCGGCCCCGCGGCACGCGAGTGTGTACAGGGCGTCGGTGAGGGACTCCACGAACGCCTCGGCGTCCGCGTAGCCCTGGGTGAGGCCGCGGATCGACGTCGCGCCGGTGAGGATCTCGAAGAGGATCGACGCATCGACCGGTCCGGGGACTTCACCGGTCTGGGCGGCCCGGTCGAGTCGCGCGACGAACGCATCGCGGACCGGTGCCTGCCGGGCGAGCAGACGGCTGCGGTCCGCGTCCGCCTGCATGTCGGACAGCAACCCCGGGACTCCGGCCCGCGCGGCAGGACTGGCCGCACGCACCAGGAACGCCCGCGCCCAGGTCGCCAGGTCCGCACGCAGATCCCCGGTGTCCGCGGGCAGGTCGTACCGGCCGGGGCCGTGCACGGCCTCCTCGATCAGCGCCTCCCGGGTGGGCCAGCGCCGATAGATCGCGGGCGCACTGACCTGCGCCCGGCGCACGATCGCGGCAATGGTCGTCTGCTGGTAGCCGACGTCCGCGAGCAGACGACGGGCAGCGACCAGCACCGCGTGATCCTTGCCGGGGTCCCGCGGTCGACCCACCCGCTGCGTACGCTCACTCATTACGTTTCATGCTAGGACGTTATGTAGCTGTTTCGCGGCGAAATCGCGGAACTGGTGCGGACAGCGTGCCCGAGTCGGTACCGGCCCGCGATGGCACCCCGCCACCGGGGATAATTCCCACGTGACTGCAACACTGCGCATCTCCGGCCTATCCGCATCTCGGGGCGAGCRCACCCTCTTCACCGACCTCGATCTCACCGTCGCGCCCGGCGACGTGATCGGACTCGTCGGCGCAAACGGAGCCGGCAAGTCGACGCTGTTGACCACACTCGCCGGGGTCGGGAGCGCCGACGTCGAGGGAACCGTCACGCTCAGCCCGCCGGACGCCACGGTCGGATACCTCGCACAGGAACCGGATCGGATCGCCGGTGAGACGGTGCTCGAATTCCTGGGGCGCCGGACGGGCGTCACCGCCGCCGAGTCCACGATGAACGCCGCCGCCGAGTCGCTCGCGGACGGCGGTGAGGACCTCTACTCCCCCGCCCTCGACCGCTGGCTCGCCCTCGGCGGTGCCGACCTCGCCGAGCGCGCCGAGAAGGTGCTCTCCGACCTCGGCCTCGACGTCACCGGCGACGCCCACATGACGGACCTGTCGGGCGGCCAGGCCGCCCGCGCCGGGCTGGCGTCGCTGCTGCTGTCCCGCTACGACGTGCTGCTGCTCGACGAGCCCACCAACGACCTGGACCTGCCCGGCCTCGAGCAGCTGGAACAGTTCGTCGCCGAAACCCGGACCGCGCTGGTGGTGGTGAGCCACGATCGAGAGTTCCTGGCGCGCACCGTGACCGGCATCGTCGAACTGGATCTCGCGCAGCAGCAGATCGCGGTGTACGACGGCGGCTACGAGGCCTATCTGGTGGAACGGGAGGTGGCTCGCCGTCACGCCCGCGAGGCGTTCGACGAGTACGCCGGCAACCTCTCCGCGCTCGAGGATCGCGCGCAGATGCAGCGCAACTGGCTCGAGCACGGTGTCCGCAACGCCCGCCGCAAGGCCAAGGGCGGCGACTCCGACAAGATGGGACGCAAGGCCCGCGCGGAATCCACCGAGAAGCAGGCCGCCAAGGCCCGTCAGACCCAGCGCCGGATCGAACGACTCGACGTGGTGGAGGAGCCCCGCAAGGAGTGGGAACTACGGATGGAGATCGCCGCCGCGCCGCGTAGCGGTGCGGTGGTGGCAACGATGAGTGGCGCCGTGGTCCGACGCGACGGCTTCACGTTCGGCCCGGTCACTGCGCAGGTCGACTGGGGTGACCGCATCCTCATCACCGGCCCCAACGGATCCGGCAAGTCGACGCTGCTGAGCGTCCTCCTCGGCAAGCTCGCCCCGGACGAGGGCACGGCAACCCTGGGATCGGGTGTCGCGGTCGGCGAGATCGACCAGGCACGTGGACTTTTCGAGGGCGACGAGGTGCTGTCCGACGCGTTCGGTGCGCAGGTCCCGGACTGGCCCGAGGCCGAGGTCCGCACCCTGCTCGCCAAGTTCGGCCTCAAGGGGCACCACGTGCGGCGGCCCGCGTCGTCGCTGTCGCCGGGCGAACGTACCCGTGCGGCCCTCGCGCTGCTACAGGCTCGGGGCGTGAACCTCCTGGTCCTCGACGAACCCACCAATCACCTCGACCTGCCGGCGATCGAACAGCTCGAGCAGGCGATGGAATCCTTCACCGGCACACTGCTGTTGGTCACCCACGACCGGCGGATGCTGGAGTCGACGCGCAGCACCCGACGGTGGCGGATGGACGGCGGCCGACTCAGCGAGAGCTGAGCCGGCCACCGACTGGGCGTCAGCCCAGCAGAACCTGCCCCAGGTACTCGCCCTCACGGCATCCCGGAAGGATCGCGAACACCGCGGACCCGATCGGCGTCGACCACTGGTTGAACATGTCCAACTCGGCGAGGCGCTGTTGCACCGGCAGGTACTGGGCGTCGACGTCGGCCTGGTAGGCCACGAAGATCAGCCCCGAGTCGGAGACTCCGACACCATCCGGCGCCTCGTCGTAGTTGTACGCCCGGCGGTGGAACCGCTCCCGCGGGTCGACGGGACGGGCCCGAGCGATGTGCGAGAACTCGGAGATGATCGTGAGCCCGCCAGGTCCGGTGGCCTCGAAATCGGGTGTGTCGTGCTCGGATTCACCGGTGAGCGGCGAGCCGTCGGACATCCGTCGGCCCATCACCACGTCACGGCCGGGACCGTCGAGTTCGTCCCACCCGTCGAGGTCGAGGTGGATGCGCCGGATCACCACCGACGTCCCGCCGGCCAGCCACGGCTGCTCCGCACCGTCGTTCCACACCACCTGCGCGAAGTCGTCGCTGCCGGCCTGCGGGTTGACGGTGCCGTCCACCTGCCCCATCAGATTCCGCATCGTGGTGCCGTCCGGTTCGCTGCCGCGGGCGCGGCGGAACCCGCGCTGCACCCAGCGCACGGTCGCGGTGTTGCGGGCAGCCTTGAGCAGCACCCGCAGCGTGTGGGCGACGGTGACCGGATCGTCCGAGCCCACCTGCAGCAGGATGTCGCCGTCGTTCCACCGCTCCTCGAGTCGGTCGATCTCGTACGGCGGCAACGGCTTGCACCACGACGGCCGCCGATCCTCGAGTCCCGCGGCCAGGAACGCGCCCGGGCCGAATCCGACGGTGACGGTGAGCCGGGCCGGTGCCGTCGCGAGGCCGGGCTCGGTGTCGGCGAGTGCGCCGCGCCCCGCGGTGAGCCGGGCCGCGTCGTCGGTCCACACCCGCATCATCCTGACCAGCGCGGCCCGGTCGGTGCCGGGACGCAGGTCGAGTCCGACGAACGTGGTGTGCGCCTGCGGCGTCGTCTCGATGCCCGCCTGGTGTTCCCCGTGGAACGGGACCACCGGCGAGACGGCTTCGGCCCTGGCGGGGCGGGCGACAACGGCGCCCGCCCCGAGGCCGAGGCCGACGCCGCCGACAGCGACGGCACCGGCCCCGAGCAGCCGACGGCGGCTGATATCAGCCACCGTGGTTCATCCCCTGGGTTTCCGCGGGCGCCGCACCGTGGTCGCCACCGCTGTACTCCTCGCGGGCGCCGGTGAAGTCACGGACCTGCGCCGTGAACTGGGCGGTGGCACCGTCGGCGAACTCGAACGTGAACGGGACGTCGGTGCCGGCCTGGACCGGTGCGGGCAGGTCGAACAGCATGATGTGGTCGGCTCCCGGCTTGAGCTCGTACGTGCTGTGTGCCGCCACCGTCACGCCGCCGTCCTTCTCGCGCATCTTCATCGCGCCGGTGCCGTCGGGCGCCATCTCGTGCAGTTCGACGCGCGGCGATGCCGTCGTGGTGACCTTGGTGAGGTTGACCGCGTTGTCGGAGTTGTTGACGATGGTGCCGAACAGTGCGGTCATGCCCGTGTCGGCCGCCTTGACCCACGAGTCCTGCAACGCGATCGCCGCGGTGTCGGTACCGCTCGACTTCGAGTCGTCCGAGTCGCTGCTGCAGCCGGTGAGAACGAGGCCGGCGGCGACCGCCACGCCGATCGCGAGGGTGCGGGCGCGGGTGAATGCCTTCATGAATCTGTGCCTTTCGTGTGCGGGCGCGCGGCAGCCGTCAGGCGCGCGGGCGCGGCCCGCAGGGTGTGGGGGGACACGCGTCGATGGCGCGAGACGGCCGTGACGCGGTGAAGTGAGGTGAGGCGATCAGCAGAAGACGGGTGGTCCGCGGCGCGCGATGGGACCGACGCGCACCACCGACAGGGGCGGGCGGATGTCGGTGACGACATGCGGAGACGCCGGCTCGAGCCGGACCGGCAGGGCGGCGAGTATCCGCGGCACGATGCGGCGCAGCGCGGCGTAGGCGCGGGGGCCGATGCGTTCGGCACCCGCGATGAGGGCCGCACACAGCACGACAGCGACGGAGTGCGCGAGCAGCATCGGCACCGTCAGGTGTGAACCCGCGTGAGCCCCGGCGTGCGCGTCGCCCAGCGACAACGCCGTATGGGAGAGCACCTGACCGGTGGCCAGGACGGGCACGAGCCACATCCGCCGGACGGCGAGGGCGGGCACCGCAACCACACACGCGGCCAGCACCGTGGCGACACCGGCGAGCAGCAACAGGGTCACGCCGTGCGGGGCGCCGCCACCGGCGATTCCGTGCGCACCGATCGCCAGCGCGATTCCGGACCCGGCGACGGCGACGCCACGCACTTGACGTGCGAGCTCCTCACCTGGGCCGATACGCATGCCCCGAGGTTACTACAGGTCGTCGTATCGGCCTGCCCCGGTGCACCACGGACTGTTCGCTCGATTTGACAGGTTGTTGGGTTTTCCCAACAATCTGTTGCATGAGTCCGGTGCGACGTGGGGCCAACCTCCCCATCCACAACCGCATCGCCGTGCTGCGCGCCGAGCGCAAGATCAGTCGGGCTCGACTCGCCGAACTGATCGAGGTGAACCCTCAGACCGTCGGCGCGCTCGAGCGGGGCGACCACTACCCCAGCCTCGACCTGGCGTTGCGAATCTGCGCGGTGTTCGAGCTTCCGGTGGAGGCCGTGTTCTCGCGAACGGAGTTCGGACCCCTCAGCGCCGAGCTGTACCGAAACGATCGAGCCCGAGAAGGAGAGAGCCATGCCTGACGCCGGCATGCTCGAACGGTACGAGGACTTCCGCACGCGACGATTTCTGCGTCGCGAAGCCCAGACCGCGAGCTGGCTGCCGCGCTGGCGCACCCGGACGCGCCGTCGAGCCCTCGTTGTGGCGCTGGCCGTCGTCTTCACCGGGATGTTCGTGACCGCGGTCGGCTCCTATTTCTCGGACACGATCGTCCTCGGCTGGGTCGCCCTCCTCGTTCTGTTCCTTCCGATCTGGACAACCCTGCAGATCGTGTCCAGCCGGCAGTCCGATGCGCCCCGGTTCGCGTTGGACGAGCGTGAGATCGCCGAACGAAACAGCGCCCGGTCGATCGGACTGACCGTGCTCCAGTGGCTCATGTTGCTGCCGATCTTTGCGCTGACCTGGGGTGCGGGCTTCGACGGGATCGACCATCGCGCTCTCGCCTACTCCGGCGGCGGCACCGTTCTCTCCGCACTGCTACTCGGCGGGTGCCTGCCCGCAATGATCCTCGCCTGGACCATCCCCGACCCCGATCCCGACGACCATCTGGAGCCCGAATGACCGGACAGACCCTCACCTTCGACGGGATCTCGAAACGCTACGGCGACCTCGTAGCCCTCGAGAGCCTCAGCTTCGAGGTCCGCCCAGGCGAGATCTTCGGGTTCGTCGGCAGCAACGGCGCCGGCAAGACCACCACGATGCGGATCGCGCTCGGAGTCCTCGCGGCCGACAGCGGCGAGGTCCGCCTCGGCGGCAAGCCCGTCGATCTCGAGGTGCGGCGCTCGATCGGCTACATGCCCGAGGAACGTGGCCTCTATCCGAAGATGAAGGTGGGCCGCCAGCTCGCGTACTTCGCGGAGCTGCACGGGTTGTCCCGCGCCGACGCCGCCGATTCGGTGCGCCGGTGGACCGAGCGCCTCGGCATCGCCGAGCGCGTGAACGACACCGTCGACTCGCTGAGCCTGGGCAACCAGCAGCGCGTGCAGCTCGCGGCCGCGCTCGTCCACGACCCCGCGGTGCTGATCCTCGACGAGCCGTTCTCCGGGCTGGACCCGGTCGCCGTCGACGTCATGAGCAACGTCCTGATCGAGAAGGCGAAAACCGGTGTCCCGGTGATCTTCTCGAGCCACCAGCTGGACCTCGTGCAGCGCCTGTGCGACCGGGTCGGGATCGTCGCCAAGGGTCGGATGAGCACGATCGGAACCGTCGACGAACTGCGCGGCCGGGGCGATGTCCGACTCGAGGTCCACGCCCCCGCGGCGCCGCCCGGATGGGCCGAGCATCTCTTCGGCGTCACCACCGTGAGCCATACCGAGGGGCGGACCCTGCTCTCCCTCGGCGCGGGCGCCGACGACCAGGCCGTCCTCGACGCCGCTCTGAAGACCGGACCGGTGCACGAGTTCACCGTCCGCAAGCCGTCCCTGACCGACCTGTTCCGAGAGGTGGTGTCCGCATGAGCGGCACTCGAGAGCGGGGAGGGATCAGCCCGGCCCGCGCGATCGCGCTGGTCGCCCGCCGTGAATTCCTGACGCAGGTGTCGAAGAAGAGCTTCGTCATCAGCAACGCGATCATCCTCATCGCCATCGTCGGCGGCATCCTCGCCGTGTCGCTCTTCTCGGGAGGCGACGACGACGACCGCGCGAAGGTCGGACTCGTGGGCGACCAGTCGCTGAGCACGGCCCTGGTCGCGACCGGGGACGCAGCCGGTAACCCGGTCGAGGTGACCGAGATCGCCGACGAGCAGACCGCCCGCAGCCAGGTGGAGAGCGGCGACCTCGACGTCGCACTGATTCCCGGCGCCGACAACGGCGTCACCGCGATCACCGAGTCCGAGATCGAGTCGTCGCTGCGGGTCGTGCTCGACGCCGCCGTCGCGACGCAGGCCCAGTCGGCAGCGCTGGCCGCCCAGGGCGTGGACGCTACACAGCTCGCCGCGGCCACCGAGGGCGCCGTCGTCACGGTGGAAGCGATCGATCCGCCGGACCCCGAGCGCGGACAGCGCATCGCGCTCTCGACCGCCGTCGTCTTCCTGCTCTACATGCAGATCCTGGTGTTCGGCATGTACGTCGCAATGGGCGTGGTCGAGGAGAAGTCGTCCCGCGTCGTCGAGTTGCTGCTGTCCACGCTGCGTCCGCTGCAGCTGTTGTGGGGCAAGGTGATCGGCATCGGTGCGGTCGGGCTCGCGCAGCTGACGGCGTACGGCGTCGCGGGTGTCGGCACGGGCGTCGCGACCGGAGCACTGACGCTGGGCGGCACCGCGTGGGGCACACTGGCCGGCACCCTCGGCTGGTTCGTGCTCGGGTTCGCGTTCTTCGCGGTGCTCTACGCCGCGACCGGATCGATGGTCTCGCGTCAGGAGGACGTCAATTCCACGGCGATGCCGCTGACCATCCTCGTGATGGCGATGTTCTTCTCCGCGTTCACCGCCGTGCAGGATCCGGACGGCACGCTGTCGAACGTGCTCAGCTGGATTCCGCCGTTCTCCGCGATCCTGATGCCGCTGCGCATCGCCGCGGGCGTCGCGTCTCCCGCGCAGATCGCCGGCACGATCGCGCTGATGCTCGTCGTCACCGTGGCGATGTCGGCCCTCGCCGCCCGCATCTATCAGCGGTCGATCCTGCGGATGGGCAAGACGGTCTCGTGGCGTGAGGCCCTCGCCCGGTAACTAGTCTGGAGCCGTGACGGCCGCCGCCGCTCCTCGAGCGGCGGCGGCCGCTTCGTAACGAAGTGGAGGAAGATCCGTGGCCCCCAAGAAGATCTCGGCTCGTGAACTGATCGGCCAGGTGTTCGACGCCGACAGCTTCGTCTCGTGGGACACCGTCCCGATCGACGTCTCGCCCGATCCGAAGTATCGGGCCGAACTCGATGCGGCCGCAGTGAAGTCGGGCGTCGACGAGTCCGTGATCACCGGCACCGCCACGCTCGGTGGTCGTCGGGTCGCGGTGATCGCGTGCGAGTTCGCGTTCCTCGCGGGCTCCATCGGGGTGGCGGCGTCCGAGCGGATCGTCACCGCGATCGAGCGGGCCACCGCGGAGGGGTTGCCGCTGCTCGCGTCGCCGACCTCCGGCGGTACCCGGATGCAGGAGGGCACGCTGGCTTTCGTGCAGATGGTGAAGATCGCGGCGGCCATCGCGGCACACAAGGCCGCGCACCTGCCCTACCTCGTGTATCTGCGGAACCCGACGACCGGTGGCGTGTTCGCGTCGTGGGGGTCGCTCGGGCACGTCACCATCGCCGAACCCGGCGCCCTGGTCGGGTTCCTCGGTCCCCGCGTCTACGAGGCCCTCTACGGCGAGAAGTTCCCGGAGGGGGTGCAGACGTCGGAGAACCTGTACCGCAACGGCGTGATCGACGGTGTCGCGTCGACGACGCAGTTGCGGGACCTCGTCGAGCGCGCGCTGCATGTGCTGGTGGATCCGGCCGACCCGCTCGATACGAGTATTGATCCTGTTGCAGAACAGGATGTTCCGGACGTCCCGGCGTGGCAGTCCGTCATGATCTCGCGCCGCGCCGACCGCCCCGGCATTCGCGAGCTGGTCCGTCACGCCACTTCCACCCGGGTACCGCTGAGCGGCACCGGACAGGGCGAGGTCGATTCGACGGTCCTACTGTCACTCGCCCGTTTCCAGGATCAGCCGTGTGTGCTGTTCGGGCAGGACCGCGCCGGCCAGTCGGCCCTGAACACGATGGGCCCGGCCGCGCTGCGCGAGGCCCGCCGCGGCATGCGGATGGCGGCCGAACTGCGGTTGCCGCTGGTGCTGGTGATCGACACGCTCGGCGCGGCGCTGTCGAAGGAGGCCGAGGAGCGCGGCCTGGCACCGGAGATCGCGCGGTGCATCTCCGATCTCGTCACCCTGCGCACCCCCACCGTCTCGGTGCTGCTCGGGCAGGGCACCGGCGGCGGCGCACTCGCGCTGCTCCCGGCCGACCGCGTCCTCGCCGCCCAGAACGGCTGGCTCGCACCGCTTCCCCCGGAGGGTGCGAGCGCGATCGTCCATCGCGACACCAGCCACGCGCCGCAGATGGCGGCGGCTCAGGGCATTCGGGCGCGGGACCTGCTGCGCGACGGTGTCGTCGACGGCGTCATCCCCGAGCGCCCGGACGCCGCGATCGAACCGGTCGAGTTCTCGAGGCGTGTCGGGGCGGCGATCGCGCGTGAACTCGTCGCGCTGGGCGGAATGTCGGGAGACGACCGGATTGCGGCCCGGGTCGCCCGCTACCGCACGCTGGGGTTGCCCGCGAGCTGACTCCCTCGGGGTCGACCCGGAGGACACTGGAGGTGAACACCCGCTCGGGACCGTGAAACGGGGGACGCGGAAGGGGACACCATGAATCAACCTCGCGGCGTCGGCGCGACGGCGGTGTTCGTCGCCGCGGCGAGAGCGCTGGAGAGCCAGCGCGAGGACCGGCTGTTCGACGACTTCGTGATCGAGTCCGTCGCCGGCGGCTGCGGTCCGCTGGTGTTTCTCGGCGCCGGGCTCGACACACGGGCCTTCCGGCTGCGCTGGCCGGCGCCCGTGACCGTCCACGAACTCGACACCGCGGACATGCTCGAGTTCAAGGCCTCGGTCGTGAGCGACGCCGCGCCGAACGAGAATGCGACCCGGGTGCCGATCCCGATCGACCTGCGCGACGACTGGCCCGCCGCCCTCCACGACGCCGGATTCCGCGACGACGTCCTGACCGCGTGGGTCCTCGAGGGCCTGCTGATGTATCTCACGGACGAGGACGTCGACGCACTGATGACCCGCGTCGGTGATCTCTCCGCCGGGGGCAGCGCGCTCGGGGCCACCGTCACCACCGTCGACTTCGCGTCGGTGATGGACGATGCGCCGATCTTCCAGGACAGCCCCTCAGCCGCGAGGAGTGGCTGAAGCTGCTCCGTTCGAACGGTCCCGCCGACGGTGGATGGTCTCGGCCACCAGGAAGTGACGACGGGACGGTTCCGCTAGCTCCGTGCCGCGGACCACTCCGCCAACTGGTCCAGCGCGGTCCGCGCGAGGGCCGCGGCCTCGTCCCGATTGACGCGGGAGAGCAGGAGCGCACTGATCGACAGCGACGTCAGGAGTCGGGTGCGATGCACGATCCGGTCGGCCGGGGTGCCGGGGTCGAGGGCGCGCAGCGCGTGGGCCAGCGCGGCGGCCAACTCCGATCGGTAGGCGTCGACCACCGCCCGCTGGGCGTCGTCGTGCGCGGCGAAGCCGGCGGCGCTGTTGAGGAGCAGGCAGCCGCGGCCCGGGTAGTCGTCGGGCAGGGATTCGAGCGCCTCGACGACACCGCAGTAGTACCGCGTCGCGGCGTCCGGGGCGGTGGGCTCGTCGGTGAGGATCCGCAGTCGCGGGCGCACGACGCGGTCCAGGTAGTCCTGCACGGCGGCGTCGAACAGACCGCGCTTGCTACCGAAGGCGTTGTACAGGCTCGACCGATTCAAGCCCGTGGCCCGCTCGAGGTCCGGAACGGACGTCTCCCCGAACCCCCTGTCCCAGAAGAGGTCCCGTGCCCGACCGACCACCGTGTCGGTGTCGAACTCCTGCGTCCGCGGCATGACGACCCTCACTTCTCGTTATGGAACGACCATTGCAGTATATATTGAAACGATCAGTTCAAAATAAGGAGGAGTGACCATGGTCGTCGCGGGACTGATTCTCGCCGCACTCGCCGGCGCGCTGCACGTCTACATCTTCTTCCTCGAGTCCATGCGCTGGACCGCCCCGCGCACCCGCGCGACGTTCGGCACCAGCGCCGAGGAGGCCGTCGCGACCAAGGAACTCGCCTTCAATCAGGGCTTCTACAACCTGTTCCTGGCGATCGTCACGGCCGCCGGCATCGTCGGTGTGCTGATCGGCGCGACCGCGGTCGGATCGGCACTCGTGTTCGCCGGAACCGGATCCATGTTCCTCGCGGCGCTCGTGCTGCTGCTGTCGTCGCCGGACAAGGCCCGGGCGGCGATCACACAGGGCACCCTCCCCCTCCTCGCCGTCGTTCTCCTCACGCTCGGACTGATCCTCTGAACCCCGCACACCCCCGAAGGGACAGACCCATGTCGACCAGCACCCAGATCCAGCTCACCGCCCGCCCGACGGGATGGCCCACGCCCGACAACTTCCGGACCGTGACCGTCGAACTGCCCGACCTCGCTCCCAACCAGGTGCGGGTGGCCAACGAGTTCCTCTCCGTCGATCCGTACATGCGCGGCCGGATGAACGATGTGAAGTCGTACGTGCCGCCGTTCGCCCTGGGCGAGACGATGACCGGTGGCGCGGTGGGCCGGATCGTCGAGTCGACGTCGCCCGCCCACCCCGTCGGATCCGTCGTCGTGCACGATTTCGGCTGGCGCGACGTCGCCCAGGGTGATGCCGCGAGCTTCCTTGTCGTGGAAGAGATTCCGGGGGTTCCGGTCTCCGCGTACCTCGGCATCCTCGGGCTGACCGGATTGACCGCATACGTCGGGCTGATGCACATCGCCCACCTGAAGCCGGGCGAGTCCGTGTTCATCTCCGGCGCCGCGGGCGCCGTGGGCACGGCCGCCGGGCAGATCGCCCGACTCGAGGGCGCCGCCCGGGTGATCGGTTCCGCGGGGACCGCCGCGAAGGTGGAGCTGCTCACCGACCGCTACGGATACAGCGCGGCGTTCGACTACAAGCAGGCGCCCGTGCGGGACCAGCTGCGAGAGATCGCCGGGGACGGCATCGACGTCTACTTCGACAACGTCGGCGGCGACCACCTCGAGGCCGCCCTCGACGTGATGCGGGGCGGCGGCCGGGCCGCGCTGTGCGGCGCCATTGCGGCCTACAACGCGACCGAGCGCACCCCCGGTCCCGACAACATG
Organism: Rhodococcus sp. TAF43; assembly: GCF_052113525.1. Classification (NCBI taxonomy): domain Bacteria; kingdom Bacillati; phylum Actinomycetota; class Actinomycetes; order Mycobacteriales; family Nocardiaceae; genus Rhodococcus; species Rhodococcus sp. TAF43. Next base: position 56,801 of record NZ_JBFRDL010000009.1, on the reverse strand, counting down.
GCCAACATCATCACCCGCGGACTGACCCTGCAGGGCTTCACGCTCGGCAACTACACCCACTTCTTCCCCGAGTTCGCCGCCAAGATGGGCCCCTGGCTGGCATCCGGCGACGTGGTGTTCGAGGAGACCGTCGTCGACGGCATCRACAACTCCGTCGACGCCTTCCTCCAGCTCATGCGCGGCGCAAACATCGGGAAGATGTTGGTGAAGATCTAGGCATCCGGCCCCGATCGCACGCGCAGGAGCGGTCGAACGGAGGAGGGTCACTCACGGACCCGGACGTAATCGGTTGTGCTGGAGTCCACTCCAGCTTCTGGAGTCCGGGTATGCACCCAATCCTCCAGCCCACCGCGCTCCTGGAGATCGACTTCCAGTGGGATCACGGTGATACGAGATCGGCGAACTTGCGTTGGAGTGCACTCCAGCGCCTAGCGTCGCAATCATGACCGCTTCACTGGGAATCGCATCTGTAGCAGAGGTCACAGGTCTCACGCAGGACACGCTTCGCTGGTACGAGCGCGAGGGTCTCATTCCACGCGTTGCGCGTGGCACCGACGGACGACGCCGATACGACAATGCATCCATTCGGATCATCCAGCTCATCGTCCGGCTCAAACGCACGGGCATGCCGGTGGCGGAGGTCCGCCGGTTCCTCGCGATGTACGGAGAGGGGGCCGCGAGCCACGGTCGGCGCATGGCATTGCTCGAGGAACACCGTGCCCGAGTGGCGACTCAGCTCGCCGAGCTGCGAGAGGACCTCGCTGCCGTCGACGACAAGATCCGCCATTACCGCGGACTCATAGCGGACGGCCTCGACTGCGACGACACCCCGATTACCGATACCTCCATCCGCGAGAGACAAGGTCAACCGGCATGACAGAACACTCCCCCACCAATCCTGATGTCGTATCAATCGTGGAACTCGGTGATGGTCTCTCCGTTAGCCGAATGGGCCTCGGAGCCATGGCATTCAGCCATGTCTACGGCCGGTCGGATCCGGCAGAAGCCCTGCAAACCATCAACCACGCCATCGACATCGGGATCTCCTTCATCGACACGGCCGATGTGTACGGTGAACCCCGACCGGGAGCCGAGGGGCCCGCCGGAACCAACGAGGAACTCATCGCAGAAGTGCTGCGGCACCGGCGCGACGAGGTGCGGCTGGCGACGAAGTTCGGAATCACCGGCACGGTCGGGGGCAACCCGGGCGGCAACTCGATCCGTGGCGATCGCGACTACGTGAAGTCGGCTTGCGAAGCGTCACTGCGGCGGCTGGGAACCGATGTCATCGACCTGTACTACATGCACCGACGCGAACTCGACCGACCGATCGAGGAAACGGTCGGCGCTATGGCCGAACTCGTCCGCGAGGGCAAGATTCGACACGTCGGCCTGTCGGAAGTTACCGGCGACGAGTTACGCGCAGCGGCGGCTGTACATCCGGTGGCGGCAGTTCAGAGCGAGTGGAGCATCTGGTCGCGTGATGTGGAACGGCACGTGGTATCTGCGGCGATCGAGGTCGGGGCGGGATTCGTTCCGTACTCTCCGCTGGGTCGGGGATTTCTCACCGGCACGCTGACGAGGGAGTCCGTCGCGAACTCCATGCGCGCCGGACAGCCGCGATTCGATCAGAACTTCGAGGCGAACCAAGCGGTCGTCGACATCGTCCGGTCGATCGCCCACGAGATTGACGCAACCCCGGCGCAGACTGCCCTGGCCTGGCTCTACTCCCGCGGCACGCGGATGGGGATACCCGTCGTACCGATCCCAGGAACTCGGCGAGCGGCACGGGTCGACGAGAACGCCGCGTCGCTGTCGATATCACTGTCCGACGAACAGCTGACGCGCCTCGACGGTACAGCCGACATGGCCGCAGGCGGCAGAAATCTCACCTTCAATGGACCGCAGTGGATCTCGGCCGGACGCGAGTGACCTGAACGTCCGACGTCGCGAACATCGACGGGGTGGCGCTGTGGCCGTTCGGCAGTTGAACCCGGCCGGCAGGGGTCAGGAACTGCCGATCATGGCCGCCGGCACGATGACGGCCACCATGACGGCGGTGTTGATCGCGTCGACGGCCTTGCGCACCGCGGCTCCCGCCCATTCGCCGTCCGCAATATCCTTGGCACGCTTGCGGATCGCCTTGCGATCGGCGTCGGGGAACGCCTTGGCCGCGGCGTCGACGGCGGACAGCAACGAGACCAGCGCGGCGGTGCGGGGACCGGGGTCCAGGCCCTCGATCAGAACACCGGACAGCTGGTCCCGGACCGCACGCTCGTGGCTCTCGTCGACCGGCGGCCATGTCTTCGTGGGGAAGATCCCGAGAACCTTGCGGCGGCCCTCGCGAACCCAGCCGCGGCCGATCACCCGCTCGAACACCGCGATCCGCAGTTCGGCGTCGAGCTTCTCGATCACGGTCTCGGGCTTCATCGGCCGGCCGGCATCGCGGATCACGTCGAGGGTGCGAGCGAGGATCGGATCGTCGGGGGTCCCGTCGAGTCGCACGGCCAGGCGACCCTTCTTGACGTCCTCCCCCGCCTCGGCGGGCGTGACGTAGCCGTCGAGGGCGAGCTCGAGCAGCACGGCGCCGGCGAGCACGCGGGGCAGTTTCGTGCCGTCCACGAGCGGGGTGCCGGACTCGTCGTCGAGCAGCAACAGCAGCAGATCTTCGGCGATGAGCGTCATGGCTCCACCGTACGGATCCCGGATGTGGCAGGGTCCGACCATGCCCGATGTCTCCCAGGTGGCCGACGCGCTGGCCGAGAACGCCGACGCGGGCGACGCGCAGCACCTCCAGCGGTTCTTCAAGACCGGCCCCGGTGAGTACGGCGAGGGCGACGTCTTCATCGGGGTGCGGGTGCCCGCGATCCGCAAGCTCGCGAAGCAGTTCGCCGCACTCCCGCTCACCGAGGTCGACGTCCTACTCGACTCCCCCGTCCACGAGCACCGCCTCGCGGGCCTGCTGATCCTGGTCGAACAGTTCGGCCGGGCGAGCGCGGTTCGCACGCGGGACGACGCCGCGCGTGGACGGATCGCGGACAGCTATCTCGCGGCGGTCCGACGGGGACGGGTGAACAACTGGGACCTGGTGGACCAGTCCGCCCCGTACATCCTCGGCGACTGGCTGTACGACCGTCCTCGCGATCTCGTCTTCGAGCTGGGAACCGACGAGGACCTGTGGCGCCGCCGGGTTGCGCTGCTGACGACGTTCGGATTCATCCGCAACGGTGACGCGTCGACCACCCTCGCGATGGCGGCCCGCGTCCTCGGGGATCGGCGCGACCTGACGCAGAAGGCGACCGGGTGGATGTTGCGGGAGGTGGGCAAGCGGGTGGACCGCGTCCTGCTCACCGGATTCCTCGACGAGCACGCCGCCGACATGGGCGCGACCGCGCTGAGCTACGCGACCGAGCATCTCGACACCGACCTGCGCGCGCACTACCGGAGCCTGCGCCGACGGTGACTCGGACAACCGTCCATGCCGTTCACCGACCGTTCCCCACCGTCCGGCGCACGCCGAACCCACGGAGGGCGGACCGACACGTCGAACGACCACCGGTCGAATAATGTGTTGTGTGCATCACAGATGCGTGGTCAGTTACCGAGAGGACACGAATCGATGAGCCCAGCCGAGCACGCAACAGGCGCGTACGCCGAGGCCTTCCGCCAGAGCGTGGAGCAGCCGGAGAAGTTCTGGCTCGCCGCCGCCGACGCCGTCGAGTGGGACACCGCGCCGACCCGCGCCCTCGACGACTCGAACGCGCCCGCGTACCGCTGGTTCCCGGACGCCGCCCTCAACACGTGCTTCAACGCGCTCGACCGGCACGTGCGCGACGGCCACGGCGACCAGGCCGCGCTGATCTACGACTCGGCCATGGTTCCGGCCCAGCGCACGTACACCTATGCCGAACTGCTGGCGGAGGTCGCGCGCTTCGCGGGTGTGCTCGCCGAGCAGGGTGTCGTCGCCGGCGACCGCGTCATCATCTACATGCCGATGATCCCCGAGGCCGCGATCGCGATGCTCGCGTGCGCGCGCATCGGCGCCGTCCACTCGGTCGTGTTCGGCGGCTTCGCCGCCAAGGAGCTCGCCACCCGCATCGACGACGCCCAGCCCGTCGTGCTGGTCACCGCCTCGGGCGGCCTCGAACCCGGCCGCACCATCGAGTACCTGCCGATGGTCGATCAGGCGCTGGGGATGTCGGCGCACCCGCCGCACACCGTCATCGTCAAGAACCGCGAGACGATCCCCGGCTCGGCCGCCGACTACCGCGACCGCGGCGCGGCGTGGTTCGACTGGGACGAACTTGCCGCCGACGCAACCGATGCCGCGCCGGTCTCCGTTGCGGCCACGGACCCGCTGTACATCCTCTACACCTCCGGCACCACCGGAAAGCCCAAGGGCGTCGTCCGGGACAACGGTGGTCACGCCGTCGCGCTGACGTGGTCGATGCGCAACATCTACGACATCGGTCCCGGCCAGGTCATGTGGACCGCGTCCGACGTCGGCTGGGTCGTGGGCCACTCCTACATCGTCTACGCGCCGCTGCTCGCGGGTGCGACCACGGTGATGTACGAGGGCAAGCCCGTCGGCACGCCCGACGCCGGCGCGTTCTGGCGAGTCGTCCAGGAGCACAACGTCTCCGCGCTGTTCACCGCCCCCACCGCGATCCGCGCCATCCGCAAGGCCGACCCGGATGCGAACGAGCTTGCCAAGTACGACATCTCGTCGATGACGACGCTGTTCGCGGCCGGCGAGCGCCTCGACCCCGACACGTACGTGTGGGCCACCGAGAAGCTCGGTGTCCCGGTGATCGACCACTGGTGGCAGACCGAGACCGGCTGGGCGATCTGCGCGAACATGCGTGGGCTGGAACCGATGCCGATCAAGGCCGGCTCCCCCACCGTGCCCGTCCCCGGCTACCGGGTGGGCATCGTCGACGGCGAGGGCGCCCCCGTCTCGGCCGGCACCGAGGGCAACATCGTGATCGCCCTGCCGCTGCCCCCGGGCACCCTGGCCGGGCTGTGGCGCGACGAGGACCGGTACGTGAAGTCGTACCTGTCGACGTTCGACGGGTACTACCTCACGGGCGACTCCGGCTACATCGACGAGGACGGCTATGTCTTCGTCCTCGGCCGCAGCGACGACGTCATCAACGTTGCCGGGCACCGGCTTTCGACGGGCAGCATGGAGGCCGTGGTCGCCGGGCACCCGGCGGTTGCCGAGTGCGCCGTCATCGGCATCCACGACGAACTCAAGGGCCAGCGCCCCAGCGGCTACGTCGTCCTCAAGGCGGGTGTGGAGATCGACGACGAGGTGCTGCGCAAGGAACTGGTCGCGATGGTGCGCGAGCAGATCGGTGCCGTCGCTACGTTCCGCGACGTCACCGTCGTGCAGGCGCTGCCGAAGACCCGCTCCGGCAAGATCCTGCGCAAGACGATGCGTCAGATCGCCGACAACGCCGAGTACACCGTGCCGTCCACGATCGAGGATCCCTCGGTCCTCGAGGAGCTCGAGAAGCTGCTGCGCGGATAGGAACCGCCGTCGACGGAAAGGCTCCGCACCRCAAGGTGCGGAGCCTTTCCTATTTCGGATAAATGGGACCAGTCGAATCAATTCGACCAAACGACATATAAGTTCAATCACCCAAACCCGCAGGTCAGGACATGCGCCATCCTTGACCATCACGGTACGATCACGGTAGGTTCACGGACAGGGTTTCACCCGATCCTCGATTCGACGCCACCGATTCGCATTTGCCCGAGGGGGAGAATTGTCCGCAGTCGCCACGCCGTCCGTCCACGCCCTCCTGCGTGATCTCGTCGCGAACAGCCCGCGGCGCCATTTCCTGCACGACACCGAGGGCGTGGAGCTGTCGAACCAGGGTGCCCTGCTGCGCGAATTCGTCGCGACGGTCCAGGCGTGCCTGGAGCGGGACCTGAACGCCCTCCGCGAGTCGGAACGCAAGGAGCGGTCCACCGATCCCGACTGGGCCGACGGACCGGGCATACGTTTGATCGCGTCGATCGCCCAGTACGACGAGATCCTGAACACGCTGCTCGACGCCGTCGCGCCGTTCGAGGCCGGACGCATGACGACCGTGTGGACACTGCTCGGGTCGGCCGCCGAACGACTCCGCATCCTGGCTGCGCTGGAATCATCCGCGGGCGAGCGGGTGGCGGCGCAGCTCGCGGCCGCATCGGCGCGCACCCGTGGCCGGCTCACCGCGGCGGCGGCGTCCGAGAACGTCGACCTGGACCTCCCGGCCGCCTTGGTGTCCGCGGAGCTTGTTGCGACGGAAACCGATCCGCTGCCACTGCCCGGTCCGCATGCACCGGTCGCCGCGCTGGTCGAACTCGTCGAACTGGGCGCCGCCACCGCGCGTGACGGCGGCCCGCTGGACGTGCAGTCGCTGCACGCGTCGCCGCACGCCACCGACTACGTCCACCTGGCCACCGTCGGCGGCTACCAGTTCCATCTTGTGCTCGAGATCGTGCGCGAGGCCACCGACGCGTTGTGTTCCGTGGCCGACCTGCTGACACACGAGTCCGTCTGGAGCGAGTGGGCCGCCGACGTCCGGGCGGCCGTCGAGTACGCGTGGGCGTGCATCTGACGGCTCGCCCGGCACGCTAGCGGCGGACGGGCACCGGATCGACCAGGACGCAGCGAGCACCCGAGAAGATCGTCGGCATGCACTTGTTGCAGTGGATGCACAGCGACCGGGTGCGCGACTCGGCCTCGATGCGGTTGATCAGGTCCGGCTCCCGCAGCAGCGCGCGGGCCATCGCGACGAACTCGAAGCCCTCGGCCATCGCGGTGTCCATGCCGGCCTTGTCGGTCACGCCGCCCAGCAGCACCAGCGGCATCTTCACCGCAGCCCGGATCTGCCGGGCCTCCTCGAGCATGAACAGCGGCTCGTACGGGTAGGTCTTGATGAACGCCTTGCCGACCATTTGCACGCCGAGCTTGATCGGCTGCGGCATCGCGTTGGCGAAGTCGCGGACCGGGGCGTCGCCCTTGAACAGGTACATCGGGTTCAGCAGCGAACTGCCCATGGTGAGTTCGAGGGCGTCGAGGCTGCCGTCGGCCTCGAGCCACTGGGCCACCTGGATCGCCTCGTCCACCCAGAAGCCGCCGGGCACGCCGTCGTCCATGTTGAGCTTGGCGAGGATCGCGATCCGGTCACCGACGGCCTCGCGTACGGCACGCGCAGTCTCCAGCACGATCCGCGCCCGGTTCTCGAGCGATCCGCCGTAGTTGTCCTTGCGCTTGTTCAGCTTGGGGCTCAGGAACGAACTCGCGAAGTAGTTGTGGCCGAAATGGATCTCGACGGCGTCGAAGCCGCCCTCGATCGCGAACTTGGCGGCGTCGGCGTGCGCCTGGGTGATCCGTGCGATGTCGGCGGCGGTCGCGGCGTGGATCTTCTTCATGCTCATGGGGTTGAACGACGTCGACGGTGCCAGCGCCGGCAGCCGGTTGGACTTCTCGTTCGCGACCGGACCGGCGTGCCCGATCTGCGCGGACGCCGCGGCGCCCTCGGCGTGGATGGCGTCGGTCAGCCTGCGCAGTCCCGGCACCACCTCGGGACGCATCCACAGCTGCCCGCGTTCGGTGCGCCCCTCGGGCTGCACGGCGCAGTACGCGACGGTCGTCATGCCGACACCGCCCGCGGCCGGCTGGCGATGGAACTCGATCAGCTCGTCCGTGACCAGCGCTTGCGGCGTCCGTCCCTCGAACGTCGCCGACTTGATGATGCGGTTGCGCAGCGTGATCGGGCCCAGCTTGGCCGGCGCGAACACGTCAGGAGGAGCGATCTGGGACACCATGAAACCTTCCGTCGAGGGGCGGGCCGAGGCTATACCGCAGCCAGCGGTCTCGAAAGTGGGGGTGTCCACCCAGTGGGACACCCGGGCGATCAGCTCAGTTCGCCGTAGCGCGCCAGCGCCTCGCGCCGCTCCTCGGCGTGGTCGACGACCTGGCCGGGATAGTCGTCGGGGCGCCCGGCCTTCAACGCGTGCACCGCCTTGCCCTCGACGCCGCGCAGTTCGGGCACCCACCGCCGCACGTACTCGCCCGTCGGATCGAACTTCTCGCCCTGGCTGATCGGGTTGAACACCCGGAAGTACGGGGCCGCGTCGGTGCCGGACCCGGCGGTCCACTGCCAGCCGTGCTGATTCGACGCCAGATCGCCGTCCACCAACTGCTGCATGAAGTACCGCGCGCCGCGCCACCAGGGCAGGTGCAGGTCCTTGACGAGGAACGACGCCACGATCATCCGCACCCGGTTGTGCATCCACCCCTCGACGGCCAGCTGCCGCATGCCGGCATCGACGATCGGGTACCCGGTGCGGCCCGCGCACCACGCATCGAACAAGGCGTCGGCGTCCCGTCCGGTGTCGTGCCGGATCGCATCGAATCTGCGGTCGTAGTTGCGGCACGCGCTGTCGGGACGCTGGAACAGGATGTCCGCGTAGAAGTCTCGCCACGCGAGCTGGCGCCGGTACTGCTCGGCGCCGCGGCTGCGCCGGCGCGCCAGATCCGCGAGCATGGTGCGCGGGTGGATGTTGCCGAACTTGAGGTACACCGACATCCGGCTGGTGGTGTCGAGGTCCGGACGGTCACGTTCGTGGTCGTAGCGGATCAGGTCGTCGTCGCAGAACTCCCGCCACCGCGTCAGTGCCGCGCTCTCGCCCGCCTCGAGGCCCGGCTCCGACGGTGCCGGAATCGCCACTCGATCACGCAGCCCGCCAACGTCATCCGGGTCGATCCACGCGACGGTGTCCACGCCGGTCTGCGCGGGCCCGCGCCAGCCGTGGTCGAGCCACCGCTTGAACCACGGCGTGAACACCTTGTACGGGGTGCCGTCGTCCTTGGTCACCCGGCCCGGCGCGATCGCGTACGGCGAGCCCGTGGCCACCAACTCGACCTGCTCGGCCACCGCCGCGTCGCGCTCCCGCCCGTACGGCCCGTAGTCGGCGCTGACGTGCACCTCCCGCGCACCAACGGCTTTCGCGACCCGAGGGACCACCTCGGCAGGATCGCCGCGCATCACCAGCAGCCGCCCGTCCATCCGCTCGTCGAGCGCGACGAGGCTGCGGCACAGGAAGTCTCGACGGGGACCGCCGGACGGACCGAGCAGCCGGTCGTCGAGGACGAACAACCCCAACGCGCGCTCCCCCGCCGAACTCAACGTCGGCAGGTCCGCCAGTCGCAGATCGCGCCGAAACCACACAAGAGACTCGGCCACGTCGTCCTCTCCGTCGATGGTGCATGCGGTGCGCCACCCACGGTAGTTCAGCCGCCCTGGCCCGGATCCGGCTCCGACGCCGCTGACTCGGATCGGCGCCGACGCACCACCCGCACCGCCACCACCGTGAACAGCACCAGCACGAGCGCCAGCAGGATCCCCGCGTCGGAGACGTTCCGGGCCCATTCACTCAACGTGACCTGGAGCGAGAACTGGTCGTCCACGCCCATCACACTGCCGAGGTTCGCCGTCCCGTCCGTGACGAGGAAGAGGGCCCCGAGTGCCACGAACAGCAGGCCCGACACCAGCGACGTCGTGTGTAGACGCACCGGGCCGAGCGCGATCTGCTTGCCCCGCAACCACTGACGCCGTCCCAGTTCGAATCGATCCCAGAGCAACGCCAGCACGAAGAGCGGCACGGTCATCCCGAGCGCGTAGACGGCCATCAGCAGTCCGCCGTAGCCGGCACCGCCCCCGGCCACCGCGATCGTGAGAACGCTGCCGAGCAGGGGCCCGGAACAGAACCCGGCGAACCCGTAGACCGCTCCGAGCGCGAACACCGACACGGCCCCGGAGATGCGGACGGATCCCGCCGCGCGTTGCGCGGGAGAGAACGCGAATCCCCGGCCGAACACCGTCATCACACCGAGCGCGATCAGCACCAGACCGCTGACCGTCGTCACCGTCTCGCGGTGCTGGGTCAGCAACGATCCCATCGCCCCGAGACCGGCGCCGAGCGGCACCAGCACCACCGCGAGGCCGACGTAGAACACCGCGGTCCGGGCGGCGAGCCGTCCCACACCGTCGAAGGCGTAGGCGAAGAAGGACGGCAGTAGCAACGCCGAACAGGGACTTACCAGTGAGAGCAGACCGCCCAACAGCGCACCGAGCAGTCCGATGTCGGTCACGGCAGTTGCCCACCGGTCTTCGCGATCAACTGCTCGAAGACCGACAGCGGCTGGGCGCCGAGCACGGGATAGCCGTCGATCACGAACGACGGTGTGCTCGACACTCCGATCATGTTGGCCTCCATGACGTCCGACGCGATCTCGGTGTCCACCGAGGTGTCCGCGGCGTCACGCGCGAAGCGATCCAGGTCCGGCACGCCGGCCTGTTCCGCGAACCCCCGAAGTGCGGCCTGGTCGAAGGTCGGATGTCCGCGATCCGGCGCGGCGGCGTAGAGAGCCGAGTTGAACTCCCAGAACTTGCCCTGCGCGGCCGCGGCCCGGCCGGCCCGCGCGGCGACCATCGACTCCTCTCCGAAGATCGGCAGGTCGCGCCATTCGATCCGCAGCTTTCCCGCCTCGACGTACTTGTCGACGAGCTGGGGTTCGGTGTCGTGACTGAACTTCGCGCAGAACGGGCAGCGATAGTCCGAGTACACGACCAGCACCACCGGAGCGTCGACCGGTCCGCGCGCCAACGGGTCGCCGTCCACCCGGCGGGCCATGTCGCCGACCGGCCCGATTCCGGCCTCGAGACCTTCGGTGGCTGCCACCGCCGCCGAGGTCGGCTCGTCCGTGGTGCGCATCCGTTCCAGCACGAGAACCCCGGCCAGTACGAGCGCGACGACGCCGAGCGCTCCGAGCAGCCATACGTCCCGCCTGATCCCGAAGAGCTTGCTCCGCGACGCCATCCGTCCTCCGTTCGTTCCATGCACACTCGCCCACGACTACCAATCGGTGATCGTACATGGAACTACTATCATCCTTAGTAGTTCCGAGGCCTCCGCCGACGAGCGGGATCGGCACACCGTGACCGAAACCTTCAGCGGCGGGAGGTATTTGCTCTGCGGACCCGCCTGCACCGCGCCGGCCGAGCGGTCCGGTACGGGTCAGCCGCCGAAGATCGCGCAGGAGGCCGCGAGCGCCGCGACCACGGCGGAGACCGTCGCCAGCACCGGCAGCGCCGACAGGGCGAGCGCGAGCGGATAGTGCAGGACCTGCGCTCCACGACGCGGCGCGCGCAGTCCCGAGAGCCACACCACCCGATCCTCGACGAAGCCCGCGGCCGACATCGCCGCCGGCCGAGGGTCCCGCGCCTCGCCGTGCCAACTCTCGAGCGCGGCGCGCACCGCTCCCGAACCGCACGACGCGGCGGCGTGACGGTCCGCGGACAACTCCACCAGCACACGAATCCACGTTGCCCCCACCCGCGCCACCGGGACGAACGGGACGGCAGCATTCAGTGCGTCTGCCCACGCCACCAGCAGGTGGTGACGCCCGGTCAGATGGGCGCGTTCGTGGGCCAGGACCGCCGCCCGGGCCGACGGATCGAGTTCGCGTACACCAGTTCCCAACACGATCGCCGGGGAGCGGCCGCCGATGCTGTACGCCGCGACGCCCTGCCCGACGAGGTGGAAGACGTCGTCGCCGTCGGTCACGGTGGGCCGGCCCACCAGACGCAACACCGACGCGTGCTCCTCGGTGACTCGGCGATGGCGGAGCAGAGCCCGCGAGACGACGACCACGATCCGTCCGAGCACCAGCAGACCGGCGCCCCAGAGCGTTGCCTCGACCGCGGAAAACCAAGGAACAGTGCCGTTCCGGCGCAGGGAGTTGACACACGAGAGCGTCGACGACGGCAGGAGGTGCCAGCGGTCCCCCGGCCGCACCCAGAGGACGAGGGGCACGGCCGCCACCACACCGACGAACAACGCCTGCGACGACAGCCAGGCCGCGAGGGCCACCCGTGGGTGCCGGTGGGGTGCCGCGAGCAGGCCGAGCCAGTGCGGCGCCGCGAACCCGAGCACCACCGCGGCGACCGTGAGTCCGATCGCGGCGATCACCCGACGCCACCCGGTCGGCGCGTCTGTGTACGCCGCGCGGCCCGACGCAGGATCCTCGACTCGTCCTCCGAGGCGGAGTTCGCGAAGTGCAGCATGACCTGCTCGGCGTCACCGCTCGACCGGAGCACCTGACGAACCAGATCGGCCGCGGTCTCCTCCCGGCTGCGGGTGGCGCGATACCGATAGGCCCGTCCGACGCGTTGCCGCGACGCCATGCCCTTGGTGTGCAGGTTGTCGAGGACGGTCATCACGGTGGTGTACGCGAGCGGCCGCGGCGACTGCAGTCGATCCATCACGTCCCGCACCCGCACCGATTCGTCCACGCTCCACAGCACGTCCATCACCGCAGTCTCGAGGTCGCCGAGCCCGATCACGCGTCCACCCCGGCGATCAGCAGCGCAGTCGTCGACTCGATGTGCCGTCGCAGTTCGTCCACCGCGCGGTCCACGTCCCGTTCGACGGCGGCCGCGGCGATCCGTCCGTGCTCGGCGTCGACGTCGCGTTTCTCGGACTCTGCACTGCGAACACTCCAGCAGCGGTACACCTCCGAGACGTCGCGCAGCGATTCGGCGATTCGGACCAGGCGCCCGTTGGGACACGCGCGCAGGAGTGCGCCGTGGAAGTTGCCGTGCGCCGACAGCCACGCCTCGGCGACCCTGCCGTCCGCGTCCACGGCCGCCGTCCGCGCGAGGGTGTGCCGCGCCGCGAGCACCGCCGACTCCCATTCGACGTCGCCGTGCGCGATCGACTGCCGCAGCGCCTCGGATTCGACGAACACGCGGGTCTCGGTGAGCTCCAACAGGTCCGGTACGGACACCGGCACCACGCGGAAGCCGAGCTGCGCCTCGGAGACCGCGAGCCCCCGCTCGACGAGGCGGGGCAGGACTTCCCGCAGGACGCCGGTGCTCGCGTCGTAGCGGGCCTGCAACTGGCCGAACGCGAGCTTCTCCCCCGGCGCGAGCACACCTCCGAGGATGTCCGCTCGCAGCCGCGCGTGGATCTTGTCAGCGCGGGTTCCGCTCGCTCGTGCCATTCCGCAAGTACAGGACGATGCGAATCGAGAGTCAAGTTTCGAAATTATATTGCTTTTCCGATATTTCTCGGATCTACTGTCCACACCCGACCACAGACAGGACGTGACGACCGTGCGCATCGCCAACCTCTCCGGACGAGCAGTTCTCGTCGACGGACACCTGGCCGTCGACATCCACACCGCCAGCGCGGGACGCTTCGGCCCCGACCTGCCCGCCATCTACGCCGAGTGGGAGGCCTTCACGACGTGGGCGGCCGCCGACACCGCCACGGTCACCACCTCCGGCGCCCCGTTCGAGGTCCGCGACCTCGGCGCCCCATCTCCGGCGCCGAGTCAGGTGTTCGCGATCGGCCTCAACTACCGGGACCACGCGGCGGAGACGGGCCTCGACGCGCCGGACGCGCCGCCCACCTTCACCAAGTTCGCGAGCTGCCTCACCGGCCCCGAGACGGACCTGCGCCTGCCCACCGACACCGTCGACTGGGAGGTGGAACTGGTGGCCGTCATCGGCCGCGAGGCGACCGACGTGGCGGCGGCCGATGCGTGGGCACACGTCGCCGGGCTCACAGTCGGACAGGACTTCTCGGAGCGGACCTCCCAGATGGCCGGTCCCGCACCGCAGTTCTCACTGGCCAAGTCGCACCCGGGCTTCGGGCCGATCGGCCCGTGGCTGGTCACCCCGGACGAGTTCGCCGACCCGACCGACGTCGCGATCACGTGCGAGATCGACGGCGAGACGGTCCAGTCGGGCCGCACCTCGCAGATGATGTTCCCGGTCGCGGAGTTGATCGCGCACCTGTCGGCGGTGTGCACCCTGCGCCCCGGCGACATCGTGTTCACCGGCACCCCGGCCGGCGTGGGCGTGGGACGCAGCCCGCAGCGCTTCCTCGTCCCCGGCAACGTCGTCACCACTCGGATCGAGGGCATCGGCGCCCTGGTGCAGCGCTGCGTGCAGTGACCCGGCCGTCGGGCACGGTTCGTGAACAGTGTTCACAATGAATTAGCATCATCGCCGTGCCCGACACCCCCGACACTCGCGATGCGCTGGCTCGCGCCTACCTTCTGGCCGAGCACCTGTCGTCGTCGACGGCTGCAGGTATGCGCACCTTCGGGCTGACGACGGCACGCACCCGCGCCCTGCTGTACGTCCTCGAGAATCCGCCGATGACGCAGCGCGACCTCGCGAGCGTCCTGCGCTGCAGCACCCGCCAGGTCACCGCCCTGGTCGACGCGCTCGAGAAGTCCGGTCACCTGCGGCGTGACCCCCATCCGACCGACCGCCGCGCCCACATCGTCGCCCTCACCGAGCGCGGACACACCGACGCCGCGCGGATCCGGGAACTGCGGCAGCAGGCCGCGCACGACCTTTTCGACGGTGTCCCCGCCGCGGATCTGGAGGCATTCGTGCGCGTGGCGGACGTGCTCATCACGCACCGACACCTGCAGCCACCGGAATCGGACCGGTGACGATCATGCACGAATCGGACCCTCGTTCCAGGCACAATGCTCACGTGACCACACCCGCGACGGTCCTGGTCGTGGACGACGACCAGGATGTTCTCGCCTCACTCGAGCGTGGGCTGCGGCTGTCCGGATTCACCGTTCTCACCGCGGCCTACGGCGCGATCGCGCTGCGGGTGATCGCCGACGTCGAGCCCGACGCTCTCGTGCTCGACATGAACATGCCCGTGCTCGACGGCACCGGTGTGGTCACGGCGCTGCGCGGGATGGGCAACGACATCCCGATCTGTGTACTCAGCGCCCGCAGCTCGGTCGACGACCGCATCGCGGGCCTCGAATCCGGCGCGGACGACTACCTCGTCAAACCGTTCGTCCTGGCCGAACTCGTCGCCCGGATCCGCGCGATGCTGCGACGCCGCTCGGCCGCCGCCGGCCCCGGCACCGAGCCGCCGCTGACCGTCGGCCCCCTGTCCATCGACCTCTCGGGCCGCCGCGTGTGGCTCGACGACACCGAGATTCCGCTGACCAAGCGGGAATTCGAGCTGCTCGAGGTGCTGGCCCGCAACGCTGGCGTCGTGCTCAGCCGGGAACGGCTACTGGATCTGGTGTGGGGCTACGACTTCGTCGCCGACACCAACGTCGTCGACGTCTTCGTCGGCTACCTGCGGCGCAAGTTCGAAACCGACGGCACACCGAGGCTGCTGCACACGGTGCGCGGCGTGGGATTCGTTCTCCGGGAACCGGCGTGAGTCGCCCGCATTCGCTGCGCGCGCGGGTCGCGATGGCGACGGCACTGGGAGCGACGATCATCGTCGCCGCCGTCGGCGTCTACCTCGCGCTCGCGATCGCGCGGAACAACCTGCAGCAACTGGACCGACGCCTCGAGACCGCGTCGCGGGTGCTGGTCGTCAACGCGCCCGCCGCCGCACCGTTCCTCAACGTCCTCGGCGACGGCGGAGCGTTCGCGGTCACGATCCGGGCGGGCGACAAGGTCGTCTCCAGCACGTCGAGCCGGCTTCCCGCGCTCGACCTCGGGTCGCACACCGTCGACGTCGGCGGCACCCCGTTCCGAACCTTCACCGCCCCGCTCGGGCCCGAATCCACGGCGCTGCTGTCTGTGGCCGTTCCGCTCGCGGAGGCGCAGGATCCGACGACCGAACAACAGCAGCAGGTCGCGCTCGTGGGTGTGCTCGCGATCGTCGCCGCGGGCGGCCTCGGCTGGATCTTCGGTGGGCGGGCGGTGCGGCCCCTGGTCGAACTGACCCATCGGGTGAGCCGCCGCGACCGCGACCTCGCCACCGCCGCGTCCGGGGTCCGCGAGGCCGACGAACTGGCCGCGGCCGCCGGCGCGATGCTGCAGGACGTCTCCGATGCGCAGTCCCGCACCGCCGCCGCCCTCGACACCGCGCGCGACTTCGCGGCCGCCTCCGCACACGAACTGCGAACCCCGCTCACCGCGATGCGGACCGACCTCGAGGTGCTCGACACGCTCGATCTGTCCGACGACCAGCGCGCCGAGATCCTCGGCGACCTCATCCGCACCCAGGGTCGCGTCGAGGCGACCCTCACCGCGCTCGAGCGCCTCGCGTCGGGCGAACTGTCCAGCGAGAAGGACCATGTCGACACCGATCTGACGGAGCTGTGCGACCTCGCCGCCGAGGACGCACAGCGTCAGCACCCCGGCCTCACTGTGACGGTCGACGCCCCACCCGGTCTCGTGCTGCGAGGACTGCCGGCGGGACTGCGGCTGGCGCTCGACAACGCCATCGCCAACGCCTTCCGTCACGGCGGCGCGCGACACGTGTCGATCGGCGCAGGCCGGGACGCGCCAGGCACCGTCACCGTCACCGTCGACGACGACGGCACCGGCATTCCCGAGGAGGAACGAACCGAGGTGTTCGAACGCTTCCGACGCGGCAGCGGCGCCGCGAAGGGCGGGTCCGGACTGGGCCTCGCGTTGATAGCTCAGCAGGCCCACCTCCACGGGGGCCGGGCGCGGTTCGAGGACAGCCCGCTCGGCGGCGTGCGACTGGTGGTGTCCCTTGCGAGTTGACGGGCGCGACATCCCGGTCACCGGCAGCCTCCTGCAGCCGTTGGTCCGGCGCACGAGCGACATCCTGCGGGTGGTCATCGCGCTGACCCTGCTCGGCGCGGTCATCGCCGGTTCGGTGATCACCCGCAGCGAATGGGACGCGCTCGAGACGTCGGTGTCCGACATCGTCGGCATCCTGTCGCCGGGGGTCTCGGACACCGTCTATCTCCTGTACGGGGTCGCGATCCTCGCGCTGCCGTTCGCGATCCTGATCCAGCTGATCGTCGGACGCCGCTGGAAGCTGCTGGCCGGCTACGCCGCGGCCGGGCTGATCGCGGGGCTCGCACTGTCGTTCACCGGGACCGGGCTGGCCGCTCCGCAGTGGCACCTCGACGTCTCGGACCGCCTCAACACGTTCCTGTCCCAGTTCCTCGACGACCCCCGCTGGATCGCGATGCTCGCGGCCGTCCTGACGGTGTCGGGGCCGTGGCTGCCGAAGCGGTGGCGGCGACTGTGGTGGGCGCTGCTGCTGGCGTTCGCGCCGATCCACCTGATCGTCAGCTCCATCGTGCCCGCGCGCTCGATGCTGGGGCTGGCGGTCGGCTACCTGGTCGGCGCCGTCATCGTCCTGGTGGTCGGCACGCCGGCGTTGGAGGTGCCGCTCGAGTCCGCCGTGGAATCGCTGGAGCGACTCGGTCACCGCATCACCGCGTTCCGGGTGATCGCCCCGGCCGGCAGCGGTCCGCTGATCCTCGGCGCCTCGCGCGACGACGGAGAGCCCGAACTGATCGTCGAACTGTACGGACAGAATCAGCGCAGCCGCGGCGCGATCCGACAGGTCTCGCAGTGGCTGGCGCTGCGCAGCAGCGAGAGTGCACCGGTGCACGCGTCGCTCGCGCGGGCCGTCGAGCACCGCGCCCTGATGGGCATCGCGGTCGCCGATGCGGGCCTGGCGGCGTCCAAGCCGATCGCGGTGTCCGCCCTGGACCGTGGATGGCAGCTGTACGCGCACCCCGTCTCCTACGGCGCCCCCGTCGCGACGCTGGCCACCGATCACCCGGAACCCCGCGACACCCTGCTCGAGATGATGTGGCGATCGCTCGGCGAACTCCACACCAACCAGATCACCCATGGAGACCTGCGGGCGAGCGAGATCCGGATCGACGACGGCCGCGCCCTGTTCGACGGGTTCGCGTACGCCGAGCTCGGGCCGACCGAGGCACAGGTCCTCTCCGACACCGCGCAGTTGCTGCTGACCACGGCAGCGTTGTTCGGCGTGGAACCGGCCGTGCGGGCCGCACTGGACGCTCAGGGCCGCGACCGGATCCTCGCCGCGTCGGGTCGGCTCACCAAGTCGGCGATGCCGTCGCGGCTGCGCAAACACGTCCCCGATTCGTCGGCGATGCTCTCGGCGATCCGCGACGAGGTGGGCCGGCAGACCGACATCGAGAAGATCGCGCCCGAACAGGTCACCCGCTTCACCCGGAACCAGCTCATCCAGCTGGTGCTGCTGATCGGCCTGGTCTACGTCGCGTACCCGTTCATCAGCCAGGTGCCCACGTTCCTCACCGAACTGAAGACGGCGAACTGGTGGTGGGCACTGGCCGGGCTGGTGGTGTCGGCACTCACCTACGTCGGGGCGGCGGCGGCACTGTGGGCGTGCGCATCCGAGCTCGTGCGCTACCGGGACCTGCTGATCATGCAGGTGGCGAACACGTTCGCCGCCACCACCACCCCGGCCGGCGTCGGCGGGCTCGCACTGAGCGTGCGTTTCCTGCAGAAGGGCGGTCTCGGCACGGTCCGCGCCACGGCGGCCGTGGCGCTGCAGCAGACCGTGCAGGTGGTCACCCACATCGCGCTGCTGATCTTCTTCAGCGTGGCGGCCGGGCGCGACGCCGACCTGTCGCACTTCGTCCCCAAGGGCACGACGCTGTACCTCATCGCGGGCATCGCCCTCGGTGCGATCGGCACGTTCATGTTCATCCCGAAGGCGCGACGCTGGCTCAACGACGAGGTCCGCCCACAGCTCACCGAGGTGCTGGGGTCGCTGACCCAACTGGCGCGCAGCCCGGGCCGATTCCTGCTGATCGTTCTCGGCAGCGCGGGCACCACCCTCGGCGCCGCGCTCGCCCTGTGGGCCAGCGTCGAGGCGTTCGGCGGCGGCACCACGTTCGTCACCGTCACGATCGTCACGATGATCGGCGGCACCCTCGCCTCGGCTGCGCCGACACCGGGCGGTGTCGGCGCCGTGGAAGCCGCCCTCATCGGTGGCCTCACCGCTTTCGGGCTGCCCGTGGGGATCGCGGTACCGTCCGTTCTGCTGTACCGCGTCCTGACGTGTTGGCTGCCGGTCTTCTGTGGCTGGCCTACCTTGCGTTGGTTGCAGAAAAACGACATGGTCTGATGGTTTGTGTTCGATAATTCTGGAACGTGTCGAGAACTTTCGGGCAACCCGTAGCAAATCGTGACGTAGACCCGATAGCGAAAGTGATATACACACGTCCAGCACCGTGGGAGCACAGCCGCGCTCCCCGGCCGACCACCGAAGGCGAGTAAGTATGCGTGTAACCAAGAAGTCCCGCCGGCTCAAAGCGTTGATCGGCGCCACGACGGCGACGGTCGCCGCACTTCCCGTGTTCTTGGGGGCCGGGGTGGCCACGGCCGCAGCGCCGGGAACCGACGCAGCCAAGGTCGAGGCGGCTGCCCAGTCGAACGGCGGCACCAAGCTGGTCTCCGCCAAGCAGGGCACGGGCAACAAGATGTCCCTGGTCGTCCGCTCCGAGTCGATGGGCCGGGACATCCCGCTCGAGGTGATCCGTCCGGCGGACACCTCCAAGCCGGCCCCCACGCTCTACCTGCTCAACGGCGCCGGTGGTGGCGAGGATTCGGCTTCGTGGCAGAAGCAGGCCGACATCGGCACGTTCTTCGCGGGCAAGCAGGTCAACGTCGTCACCCCGATGCAGGGTGCGTTCACCTACTACACCGACTGGCAGAAGGCGGATCCGTCTCTCCACGGCGCCAACAAGTGGGAGACCTTCCTCACCGAGGAACTCCCGCCGGTCATCGACTCGGCGCTCGGCACCACCGGTGTCAACACGCTCGCGGGCATCTCGACGTCGGGCACCTCGGTGTTCAACCTCGCGCTCAAGGACCCCCAGCTGTACAAGGCCGTCGGCGCGTACAGCGGCTGCGCGGACACCGCGACTCCGGTCGGCCAGACCTACATCCAGATCGTGATCGCGGCCCGCGGCGACGCCGACGCCGAGAACATGTGGGGCCCGGTCGGCAGCCCGGACTGGATTGCACACGACCCGATCATCAACATCGGCAAGCTCAAGGGCGGCCCCAAGCTGTACGTCTCCAACGCGTCCGGCCTGCCCGGCCCGCACGACACCCTCGACAGCCAGGGCATCAACGGCAACGTCGGGACGCTGGCCAACCAGGTCGTCGTCGGCGGCATCATCGAGGCTGCGACCAACGAGTGCACCCACCGACTGTTCAACGCGGTCAACGCCAACGGCATGGGCGAGCAGGCGTTCTTCGACTTCAAGCCGGCCGGCACCCACTCGTGGGGCTACTGGCGTGACGACCTGAACAACTCGTGGCCGATGCTGGCCGACGCCATGGGCACCCCGCGGTAGTCATCCGGCGGTAGCTTCACCACGCTGCGACAAGGGCGCTCCGGCTTCGGCCGGGGCGCCCTCTCTCGTCCCGCAGAGTCTCTCGTCCCGCAGAGTCCCGCGCGCGGCTCATACTGGTCGTGTCCCGTACCGACCCGGAACGAGGAGACGCAGCCATGACCTTCAGCCACCCACGTGCAACCCGGGGAGCACGCCCACCGCACGGACGCATGGTGAACTGGGTCAACAAGTTCGCGATGGGCCGGTCCGGCGCGGCGGCAGGTTCATGAACCTGGCCGCGCACCCCGACCGGGTGACGATCGAGGTGGGCGGCGAGTCGATTCCGGTGACGGCACGCGAACTCCAGGACACCGAGCGCGACGACGCCTGGGCGACGATCACGGCGGCGGCGCCGCAGTTCACCGAGTACGAACAGAAGACCGATCGTGAACTGCCGGTCATCGGGCAGACCCGCCGGACCTGAGACGACCGAGCCCGGACACGACTCGGGCCCCGCACCGAGGAACGGTGCGGGGCCCGAGTTCTGTTGCTCTACAGGACTACTGGGTGCCCAGCAGGTCGATGACGAACACCAGCGTCTTGCCCGACAGCTGGTGACCGGCACCGGCCGGACCGTACGCGAGCTCCGGCGGAACCGTGAGCTTGCGGCGACCGCCGACCTTCATGCCGGGGATGCCTTCCTGCCAGCCCGGGATGAGCCGGTTCAGCGGGAACGCGACGGACTCCCCGCGCAGGAACGACGAGTCGAACACCTCGTTCGTGTCGTACTCGACGCCGTGGTAGTGGACATCGACGACGCCGCCGGGCTGAGCCTCCGCGCCGTCACCGACCTCGATGTCCTCGATGACCAGCTCGGCCGGGGCCGGGCCGGTGGCCGGCTCGATCTCGGGAGCGGGCGGCGGGACGACGACGTCGAGCAGGTCGATGACGAACACCAACGTCTTGCCCGACAGCTGGTGGCCGCCGCCGGCCGGACCGTACGCGAGCTCCGGCGGGATCGTCAGCTGACGCCGACCACCCACGCGCATGCCCGGGATGCCCTCCTGCCATCCGGCGATGAGGCCGGCGAGCGGGAAGGTGATGGATTCGCCATGGCTCCACGAGGAGTCGAACTCCTCGCCGGAGTCGAACTCGACGCCGAGGTAGTGGACCTCGACCTTGGCGCCGGGGGTGGCCTCGGGGCCGTCACCGACGACAATGTCCTTGATGACGAGTTCGGTGGGCGCGGGGCCCTCCTGGAAATCGATCTCGGGCTTGGTGCTCATGGTGTGTTGTCCGATCAGTCGTAGTCGGGCAGGACGGGTCAGCGGCCCGACAGGTCCACGTAACCGCGCTGGGTGTAGCCGGTGTAGATCTGACGCGGGCGGCCGATCTTGGTGGCCGGATCCTCGTGCATCTCACGCCAGTGTGCGATCCAGCCGGGCAGGCGGCCGAGCGCGAAGAGCACTGTGAACATGCGCGTCGGGAAGCCCATCGCGCGGTAGATCAGGCCCGTGTAGAAGTCGACGTTCGGGTACAGCTTGCGCTCGACGAAGTAGTCGTCGGTGAGCGCCGTCTCCTCGAGGGTCATCGCGATCTCGAGCAGCTTGTCGTCACCGCCGAGCTTGCTGAGGATGGAGTGCGCGGTCTCCTTGACGATCGCGGCGCGCGGGTCGTAGTTGCGGTAGACGCGGTGACCGAAGCCCATGAGCTTCACGCCGTCTTCCTTGTTCTTGACCTTGCGCACGAAGTCCTTGGCGTCGCCGCCGTTGGCCTTGATCTCGTCGAGCATCTCGAGCACGGCCTGGTTGGCACCGCCGTGCAGCGGGCCCCACAGCGCGTTGATGCCGGCGGAGACGGACGTGAACAGGTTGGCGTCCGACGAGCCGACCATGCGCACCGTCGACGTCGAGCAGTTCTGCTCGTGGTCGGCGTGCAGGATCAGCAGCATGTCGAGTGCCTTGGCGATCTCGGGATCGACCTCGTACGGCTCGGCCGGGAAGCCGAACGTCATGCGGAGGAAGTTCTCGACCAGGCTCAGCGAGTTGTCCGGGTACAGGAACGGCTGGCCGACGGACTTCTTGTACGCGTACGCCGCGATGGTGGGCAGCTTCGCGAGAAGTCGGATGGTGGACAGCTCGACCTGCTCCGGATCCTCCGGATCCAGCGAGTCCTGGTAGTACGCGGACAGCGCGTTGACGGCGCTCGACAGCACCGGCATCGGATGCGCGTTGCGCGGGAAGCCGTCGAAGAACCGCTTGAGGTCCTCGTGCAGCAGCGTGTGTCGACGAATCTTGTCCGTGAACGACTCCAGCTGGGCTTCGGTGGGCAGCTCCCCGTAGATCAGCAGGTAGCTGACCTCGATGAACGTCGAGCGCTGCGCGAGCTCCTCGATGGGGTATCCGCGGTAGCGCAGAATGCCCTGTTCACCGTCGATGTAGGTAATAGCGGAACTGGTGGACGCGGTGTTCACGAAGCCCGGGTCGAGCGTCGTGTAACCCGTGTTGGCAAGGAGCTTGCCCAGCTCGATGCCGTCATTGCCTTCAGTCGCCTTGGCGATGGACATTGTGTGCTCGCCACCGGGGTAGCTGAGTGTGGGTTTGTTGTCATTCTCAGCGGGCACGGAAGGATCCCTCTCAAACTCAGACCAGTGAGTAACTTCGTAACATTCAAGTAGAAACTAGCCGCCCGTGAGCTCCGATGCCCACGGAGGGTCCGCCGCAGGCCTGGAAACGGTGACCGCAGCCGCTCGCGCCGCGAATTCCAGGGCGTCCTGCCATTGTCCCCCGCCGAGGCCCTCGACCGAATCCGAATCCAGCGCGCGATGCTCGTCGAGCCAATGCAGCAGCGCACCGTGAACGGTGTCACCTGCACCGATGGTGTCCGCGACGGGAACCCGGCAACCGGGAACCTCTACGCGGAACCGACGCGTCCGCACGCTCAGACCGTCGGCGCCGTGGGTGGTGACGACCGCGGCGACCCCGCGGTCGAGCCACTGCACCGGCGTCGTGCCGTCCACACCCCGTCCCAACCATTGGACGTCGTCGTCGGAGACTTTGACGATGTCGATCGACGGCAGCAACTCGGTGAAGCGGCGGCGGTAGTCGGCGGGGAACACGTCCGGCCGAATGTTGGGGTCGACGATCGTGAGCCGCCCCTCGCCGTGGCTGCGGCGCAACAGATCCGTGTACAYGCTCGCGCCGGGTTCGAACACGAGCGAGAGCGTGCCGAACGACACCGCGGCCGCCGATGCCGGCAACGGTCCGGGATCGGCGACGAGACGATCGGCGGTGCCGTCGGCATGAAACGTGTAGCCGGCACCGCCGTCGGGGTCGACGGCAGCGACGGCGAGCGTCGTGGGTTCGGGTCCCCGCTGCGTGATCGAGACGTCGACACCCGCCGCGACCAGCGCCGCGAGCAGCCGTTCCCCGAACGAGTCGGTGGAGAGCCTCGAGCAGAAGGCGACGCGGCTGCCGAGGCGGCCGAGTGCGATCGCGACGTTGAACGGGCCGCCGCCGAGGTGCGCCGCGAACGTGGTCTCCCCCGTCGGCACCAGGTCGACGAGGGCCTCACCGCACACGACGATTCGCGACTCAGACATGTTCGGGGCTACCCGATCGGCTGACGCGGTACCGGACGAACGCCGGGAACGCCAGCATCGACCCGACCACCCCGATCACCACCAGGACGCCTCCGCCCGCGGACGCGACGGCGGTGCCGAACAGGAAGGCCGCGCCGCCGTGCAGCACGTCGCCGATCCGCGGCCCGCCCGCGACGACGACGGTGAACACGCCCTGCAGTCGGCCGCGCATGTCGTCGGTGGCGACCTGCTGCAGCATCGTGGAACGCAGTGCCGCCGAGACCATGTCGACGGCACCGCCGAACGCGAGGAAGCCGAGCGCGAGCCACAACAGCACCGCGGAGCTGCCCGGGGTCGAGATCCCGACGACCACGCCGAAGCCGACCATCGCCAGCCCCCACAGCACGATGCAGACGATCACCGCACGGCCCTGGTAGCGGATCCGCGGCAGCCACCCGGAGAAGACGCCGCCGAGGACCGCGCCCGCCGACATCGCGGCGAACAGCAGCCCGAGTGCGAGCCCGCCGCCGCTCGGGTCGCCGAAGGTGTCCTCGGCGATCTGCGGGAACAGCGCGCGCGGCATGCCGAACACCATCGCGATGATGTCGACGACGAACGACGCCAGCAGCACCTTCTGGGTCGCGAGGTACGTGAAGCCCTCCCCCAGCACCCGCAGGCCGACGCGGCGCGCCTCCCCGGTCGGCGGCAGCGCGGGCAGCTTGATCACCGCCCACAGCGTCGCGAGCAGCGCGAGCGAGTCCAGCAGGTAGATCGTCGCGAAGCCCAGGTGCGGGATGAGCACGCCCGCGAGCAGCGGACCGGCGATCGCACCGAACTGCATCACCGTCATGTTGAGCGAGTTCGCGGCGGGCAGGTCCTTCAGCGGCAGCAGGCGGGGGATGATCGCGCTGCGGGTGGGCGAGTTCACCGCGAAGAACACCTGTTGCAGCGAGAACAGGCACAGCAGCAGCCACACGTTGTTCACCCCGGACGCGGCCTGCAGCCACAGCAGCACCGACGTGCCGATGAGCCCGAGCGTGGTGATGATGATCAGCTTTCGGCGGTCCATGACGTCGGCCAGCGCGCCGCCCCACAGCCCGAAGATGACCAGCGGGACCAGCCCGAACAAGCCGGCGAGGCCGACGTACGCCGAGTTCTGCGTCATCGCGTAGATCTGCACCGGCACCGCGACCACGGTCAGCTGACCGCCGATGACCGTGACGATGCCGCTCGTCCACAGCCGGCGGTAGTCGGGATTGCGCAGCGGTGTGGTGTCGGCGAGCAGTCCCCGCATCACGGCTGGAGGCGTTCGACGATCCACACACCGTCGACCAGACGGGTGCGGATCCGGTTGTGCATGCGATTGGGTCGGCCCTGCCAGAACTCCACCGACTCCGGTCGGATCCGGAATCCGCCCCAGTGTCCCGGGACCGGGATGTCCCCGTCGACGGCGAACCGCTCGCCCGCCTCGATCAGTGCCGCCTCGAGTTCGGCCCGGGAGCCGATCGGCCGCGACTGCTGCGACGCCCACGCCCCCAACTGCGAGCCGCGGGGCCGGCTGGCCCAGTAGTCGGAGGTCGTGTTCTCGCTGGTTCTTTCCACCGGGCCGCGGACGGTGATCTGCCGGGCCAGCGGAATCCAGGTGAACGTCACCGACGCGTAGGGGGTGGCCGCGAGTTGACGGCCCTTGTCGGAGTCGTAGTTCGTGAAGAACAGCACCCCGTCGGCGTCGAGTCCCTTGCACAGCACCGTTCGCGTGCAGGGGTGTCCGGCGGCGTCGACGGTGCCGAGCACCATCGCGTTGGGTTCGGGCAGTGCGGCCTGGACGGCGTCCTCCACCCAGTGCCGCGCCAGCGCGGGCCAGCCGTCGTCGAGCCACGACGGTTCCAGATCGGGGTCGACGACGGGCCGTTCGGGTCCGATCTCGCCGTAGCTCACCCGCATCGCGGAGAGGTCGGACTTCCGGGAACCCCGGCGTTGGGAATCTGGTGACACAGCCTCAGACGCTACCCCCGGGTATGCGCTGACCAGGTGACCGGTGACACCGGCTAAAGTTTGGGTACCAGGCCCGGCGGCGCATCCCGCACCTGACAGTTACCGCAGTAGTCGAAGGCTGATTCGGTCCAAGGCAGTGCACCCCTCACCGGGACGCACTCGGATGAGGAGAGTCCAGGAGCAATGGCACCAAGCGCTGTAGTACCCGAGGATTTCGTCAGCGGCCTCGAAGGCGTCGTCGCCTTCACCACTGACATCGCCGAGCCCGACAAGGACGGCGGCGCGCTGCGCTACCGCGGTGTCGACATCGAGGACCTGGTCGGTCGTCGTGTCACGTTCGGCAACGTGTGGGCCCTGCTGGTCGACGGTCGATTCGGCCCCGGACTGCCCCCGGCCGAGCCGTTCCCGCTGCCCATCCACACCGGCGACGTCCGCGTCGACGTGCAGGCCGGCCTGGCGATGCTCGCCCCGATCTGGGGCTACCAGCCGCTGCTGGACATCGACGACGAGACCGCCCGCGAGCAGGCTGCCCGCGCGTCCGTCATGGCACTGTCCTACGTCGCGCAGTCGGCCCGCGGGATCTACCAGCCCGCCGTCCCGCAGAAGCTGATCGACGAATGCCCCACCGTCACAGCACGTTTCATGACGCGCTGGAAGGGCGACCCGGACCCCGCGCACATCGAGGCCATCGACGCCTACTGGGTGTCGGCCGCCGAGCACGGCATGAACGCCTCCACCTTCACCGCGCGCGTCATCGCGTCCACCGGCGCCGACGTCGCGGCCTCGCTGTCCGGCGCGATCGGCGCGATGTCCGGCCCGCTGCACGGCGGCGCCCCGGCCCGCGTGCTGCCGATGATCGAGGAGACCGAGCGCACCGGCGACGCCCGCGCACTGGTCAAGGGCATCCTGGATCGCAAGGAGAAACTCATGGGCTTCGGTCACCGGGTGTATCGGGCCGAGGATCCCCGCGCCCGCGTGCTCCGCGCCACAGCCAAGCGCCTCAACGCCCCCCGCTTCGAGGCGGCTGCCGCCCTCGAGCAGGCCGCGCTGGCCGAACTGCGCGAGCGTCGCCCCGACCGCGCGATCGAGACCAACGTCGAGTTCTGGGCGGCGGTCATCCTCGACTTCGCCGAGGTCCCGGCGCACATGATGCCCGCGATGTTCACGTGTGGCCGCACCGCCGGCTGGTGCGCGCACATCATGGAGCAGAAGCGTCTGGGCAAGCTCGTCCGCCCGGCCGCGATCTACACCGGCCCCGAGCCCCGCACCCCCGACTCGGTCGAGGGCTGGGACCAGATCTCGCACAGCTAGACCAGTTGGACCGTCACCACAACCGAGCACAACCGAGAAGGACATCTCACGCCGATGAGCACTCCGATCATCCCCGCCGACCTCAAGCCCGTAGACGGCCGCTTCGGTTGCGGACCGTCGAAGGTCCGCCCCGAACAGCTGCAGTCCCTGGTCGACGTCGGCGCCTCGGTGTTCGGCACCAGCCACCGGCAGAAGCCCGTCAAGGACGTCGTCGCCCGCGTGCGTTCGGGCCTGCGCGACCTGTTCTCGCTGCCCGAGGGCTACGAGGTCGTGCTCGGCAACGGCGGCTCCACCGCGTTCTGGGACGCCGCGGCGTTCGGTCTGATCCGTGAGCGTTCGCAGCACTTCACGTACGGCGAGTTCTCGTCGAAGTTCGCGTCGGTCGCGAAGAACAACCCGTTCATCGGTGACCCGATCGTCGTCTCGAGCGATCCGGGCACCGCGCCGGCGATCGTCGCCGACGGCTCCGTCGACCTCATCGGCTGGGCGCACAACGAGACCTCGACGGGTGTCGCCGTGCCGGTGTCCCGCCCGGCGGGCTCGGAGAACGCGCTCATCGCGATCGACGCCACCTCGGGTGCCGGCGGTCTGCCGGTCAACGCCGCCGACGCCGACGTCTACTACTTCGCGCCGCAGAAGTGCTTCGCCGCCGACGGTGGCCTGTGGATCGCGCTGATGAGCCCGGCCGCGCTCGAGCGTGTCGCCGAGATCAAGGACTCGGGTCGCTGGACGCCGGACTTCCTGTCGCTGCCGATCGCGGTCGACAACTCCACCAAGGACCAGACCTACAACACCCCGGCGCTCGCGACGCTACTCATGTTCGAGAACCAGATCGCGTGGATGAACGCCAACGGCGGCCTGGACTGGACCACCGCGCGCACCAAGGATTCGTCGGAGCGCCTGTACTCGTGGGCCGAGGCCTCCGAGTACGCGACGCCGTTCGTCGCCGATCCGGCATACCGCTCGCAGGTTGTCGGCACCATCGACTTCGCCGACTCGGTCGACGCGGCCGCGGTCGCGAAGATCCTGCGCGCCAACGGCATCGTCGACACCGAGCCGTACCGCAAGCTGGGCCGCAACCAGCTGCGCATCGGCATGTTCCCGGCGATCGATCCCGAGGACATCTCGCAGCTCACCAAGAGCATCGACTGGGTCGTCTCGCAGCTCGGCTGATCCCGCACTACCTCTGAAGGGAGGGGCGGTCACGAATTGCGTGACCGCCCCTCCCTTTCGTCTTCGTCGTCCGCGCGCCCCGCCGCCCCGCGATTTGCGCACGTATCGGTCCCGGGGACGCCCGCGAAACACCGATACGTGCGCAAATCGCGAGGAAACGTATTCACACGCGTGTCTTTCCTGCACACGGGTCACAGATGAATTACAGTCGATTCCGGCGTGATCGCGAGTCGGCGCGATGAGGAGGACAGTGTGCGAGAGCTGCGAGTGATCGGTCTCGAACCTGGCGGCGCGCACGTAGTGTGTTCGGATCCAGATACCGGCGAAAAGTTCCGGCTCCCCGCCGATGACAAGCTCCGCGCGGCCTCTCGCGGAGACATCGCTCGACTCGGCCAGATTGAGATCGAAATGGACAGTCAGCTTCGCCCGCGAGAGATCCAGGCCCGTATCCGCGCCGGCGCATCCATCGAACAAGTCGCCGAGCAGGCGGGCATTCCGTACTCCAAGGTGGAGCGCTACGCACATCCCGTGCTTCTCGAACGCAGTCGCGCGGCCGAGATGGCACAGGCCGGTCACCCGGTCCGCCCGGACGGCCCCGCCGTGGACACCCTGTCCGAGATCGTCGCGCAGGCCTTCCGAGCCCGCGGCCACGACATGGACGCCGCCACGTGGGACGCGTGGAAGGACGAGGACGGCCACTGGGTGGCCCAGCTGCAGTGGCAGGCCGGACGGAGCACCAACGCCGCGCACTGGCGCTACCAGCCGGACGCGCACGGCGGCACCATCAACTCCCTCGACGACGCCGCGGTCCAGCTTATCGACCCCGACTTCGGGCGTCCGCTCCGCGGGCTGACTCCCGTCCCCAGCGACGGCATCTACGGCCCGGCCGACATGGAGCAGGACCACGATCACGAGGCCGCGGAAGACTCGTCGATCATCTTGGCGGACAACGCCATCGAAGAGGAATCGGCGGAGCAGGTCGACACGCCGGAGCCCGTCGACGAGGCCGAGCACGACGAGCCGAAGACCGCACCCCAGCACACCCACGGCAAGGACAAGCGCGGTAAGCCCGCACTGCCGTCCTGGGACGACGTTCTGCTGGGCGTTCGGAGCAACGGGCGCGGCTGACGTCAGTGCTGGGGGTCAACGCATCCACCATCTGGTACGTCGACGCCACCGAGCCCGCCTCGGTTCTGCGTGACGCGGAACCGGACCGGGACGCCGCCCGCGACCTCGTCGGGCAGTTGCATCCAGGGCTCGAGGTGTCGTATCTCGGCGACGAACCGTTGACGGACGCCGCGAAACCTGAAGCGGGCGAGGTGATCGCCGGCTGGTACCCCGGGGTGGTCGTCGTCCGCACGGGCGAATCCCTGCCGCCGGTCCCGTCTTCACTGGTGGAGCACTGGATCCACCCGACGGGCTTCCGCCACACGTTTCTCTGCTCGTCGAGTCCGGTGACGAAGGCCGGTTCGTGGGGCGCGTTCGCGCACTGGGACCACGGGGAACTGAAGCGATCGTTCAGCGCCACACCGGTTCACATCATCGAGGACCTCGGCCTCCCACAGGTGTGGGAGCGTCCGTTCTGGGCCGGGGAGCATCCGGTGCGCCCCTCGCTGGACGTGTTACCGGACCCGCAGACGCTGCCGTTCAATCCCGGCGAGTTCGCGGAGGCGGCACCCCGGGGCTGGCTGGGCGACGACCTGGATCCGGCGTCGATCACGGTCTCGCGGTTCGCGGTGCACCCGTCCGGACAGGTTCCCGAGTCGGTCCTCCGACTCGAGGAGGCGCGCCGCGCGGAACCGGCCCGGGAGCAGGAGGAGCCTGGCGCACCGGACGAGCACAGCGAACCGAACGAGCACAGCCAGCCGGAGGACGGCAGCGACCAGGAGTCGGTGCCGTCACCGAAGAGGCCGTCGCTGCTCTCCCGCCTGTTCCGTCGCGACCACTGACCGACGTCAGAGGGCCCCGAAAAACAGCGCGGCCCAACCGAACACCACGCCGGCCCCGACGCCGTACACCACCCAGCGCCATACCGGCCGGTGCCGCCAGCGCCACACGGTGGGGGCGGCGCCGCCGACGACCACCAGGTTGAAGCCGACCGCGAGCAGCACGTGGATGTGCGCCAGCGCGGACCCGAAGGCCACCACGGCGACCAACGTCACGAGCGCCGCGAAGCCACTGACCAGCAGTCCCGTGCACCACGGGGTGGGTGGCGACGCCGGACCTGCCGTCACGAGCCGGTCCGGATGCGCTCGTAGAACGCCATCGCAGCGGCGGTCGCGACGTTGAGCGAGTCGGTGCCCGGCGCCATCGGGATGCGGGCGCGCACGTCGGTGACGCGCATCGCGTGCTCGGTGAGGCCGGGGCCCTCCGCTCCGAGCAGCACCGCCACCTTCTCCCCCGTCATCGCCTCGGCCAGTGGCACCGCTGCAGGATCGGGGGTGAGCGAGATCAACTGGAAGCCCTTGTCGCGCAAAATGTTCAGCCCACGCGGCCACTCGGGGACCTGCGCGAACGGTACGCGCAGCACGTGCCCCATCGACACCCGTACCGCGCGGCGGTAGAGCGGGTCGGCGACGGCGGCACCGAACAGGATCGCGTCCACACCCAGGCCGGCGGCGTTGCGGAACATCGAGCCGATGTTCTCGTGGTCGTTGACGCCCTCGAGCACCGCGACCGTCCGCGCGTCGCGCAGTGCGTCCTCGACGTCGAGCGGAGGCGGCCGGTGCGCCGCAGCGAGCACACCCCGGTTGAGATGGAAGCCCACCACCTCGGCCATCACGTCGGCCGTGGTTCGGTAGAACGGCACGTCCACGCCCTCGAGGTCCGCGGACAGCTCGCCGAGCCGGCGGTCCACACCCAGCAGGCCGATCGGCGCGTACCGGGACGCAAGCATCCGCTGGACCACCAGCACACCCTCGGCGATCACCAGCCCCTTGCCCCCGGGCAGGTCCGGCCGACGATCCGACGAGTTGAGGTCTCGGAAGTCGTCCAGCCGGGGATCGGCGGGGTCTGCGATGTCGATGACGTGAACCACGGATCCATCGTGCCGTATGGGTGGTCGACGGCTAGCGGGCGCTCCCGCCCGCCGCGAACAGCGCGGCGAAGTGTGCGTCGAGGACGGCGTGGATCTGGTCGGGACCGATCCGGTGGGGGTGGTTGAGGCCGTGTGCCGCGAGGCCGTCCACCAGGGCGTGCATCCGCATCGCCTCGACCTCGACCGCGGACGCCGCGAGCACCCCGGCCTCCGCGAGCAACCGAGTGGCTCCCAGGAAGCCCTCGTACACCGCGAAGTCGGAGCGGTCGCGCACCTCGGCGAGCGCGGGATCGGCCTGGGCGGCGACGGTGAACGCCTGCCACACCTCCATCTCGCCGCGACGGTCGTCGTCGAGGGGGACGAACTGCTCGGCCAGAACGCGCACGTCGGCCCGCAGATCCCCACTGAACTCGATCCCGGCGATGCGGTCGTAGACCCGTTTGGTGACGAGTTCCATCGCGAAGAGCAGCAGTTCGGACTGGGTGCCGAAGAAGTGCCGGAGCGACCCGGTCGACATGCCCGCCTCGTCGGCGACGGTTCGCACGCTGGCCGCGCCGATGCCGTTGCGGCGGATCACGCGCAGCACGGCGTCGGCGATCTCCTCGCGTCTGCATTCGGGGCTCGACCTCTTCACCACATCGCAAAACTAACACGACTGTGCTAGCTTTCGAACAACTAACACAGTCGTACTAGAAACGGGGTCGAGCATGATCGTCCAACTGATCGTCGTGTGCGAGATCCTCTTCTGGGTGTTCCTCAGCGCTGGCCTCGTCGCCCGCTACCTGCTGCGCCGCCCCGCCCTGGGTGCCGCGCTACTCATCGGCGCACCGCTGGTCGACGTAGTGCTCCTCGTCGCCACCACGATCGACCTGCACAGCGGCAGTGCGGCGTCGTGGAGTCACGGCCTGGCGGCCGCCTACATCGGCTTCTCGGTGGCGTTCGGGCACAGCATCATCCGCTGGGCCGACGCCCGATTCGCGTACCGGTTCGCCGGCGGGCCGGCCCCGGTGAAGCCGCCGCGGCACGGCGCGGGCCGGGCGATCCGCGAGTGGCGCGAGTTCGGAAAGGCCGTGATCGCGTGGGGCATCGCGTGCGGATTGCTGTCCGCGGCGATCGCGATGGTCGACGACCCGACCCGCACCGCAGCCCTGTCCGACTGGATCGACACCCTCACCGTCGTACTCGGGATCTGGGGCGTCATCGCCCTGAGCTACACGGTGTTCCCGGCACGGGCGAAGGCGGTCGAGCGGCGGACGTAGAAGGGGGCGGTCGGCGGGCAGCTCACGTCCTCGACTGCAGCCTGTCGCGCAGATCTCGGCGCAGTATCTTGCCGACGGGGTTCCGAGGGATGCTCGCGACGATCTCGAGTCGCTCCGGCAGCTTGAACGAGGCGACCTGGTGGGAACGTAGGTGTTCGACAAGATCGGCGAGAGACACGTCGGACGCGCCGGCCGGCACCACTACGGCGCAGCACTTCTCTCCCAGGACCTCGTCGGGATACCCGACGACCGCGACGTCGCCGACGGCCGGATGTTCGAAGAGCAGTCCCTCGATCTCGGCGGGGGCGATGTTCATGCCGCCACGGATGATGATCTCCTTGATCCGGTCGACGAACTCGAGGTATTCCCCGTCGGTGCCGCCCAACTCGAACACGTCTCCGCTACAGAGGTAGCCCTGGTCGTCGAACGGGCTCGAGGTAGCGGTGCCTTCGAGGTATCCACCGAACACGGTCGGCCCCACGAGGCGTAGTTCACCGCGCTCGCCGACCGCGTGCACATCGGCACCCGAGACCGGATCCACCAGTCGGACCGCCGTCATCTTCGCGACCCGCGTTGCCCATTCCTTACCCGGTGCACCGTAGTTCGGCAGGTGACGGGCGCGCACCGTCGGATCCGGAATGTCGGAGGGTGCGCCGAGCAGGCACACACCCTCGTTCGAACCGAAGAAGTTGAGGACCTCGATGCCGAACTCTTCCTGCCACCGACGCACCACGGCGGGTGGCAGCGGCGCACCACCCGAACCTACGCGCTGCAGGGATGTCAGATCGACCGAGTCGCGGAGCTCGTCGCGCTGCAGCAGCATCGTCAGGATCGCCGGAGGCATCGCAGTATGGGTGACGCGGTGCCGCTCGATCTGGGACAGGAAGACGGGCAGGTCGAGCGGCTGATGCTGAACGAGGTGACCGCCGCCGAGCAGCCAGGGCAGGAACGCGCCGGCGAAGCCCGCCATGTTGACCATCGGAAACGGGTTCAGGATCACCGACGACGTGTCGGTCTCGAGCCCGTCCTGGGCGGCTTGCCCGCTCGCGAACCAGTCTGCGTGACACCGGGGCACACCCTTCGGCGCGGCCTCGGTCCCACTGGTCCAGCAGATCGTGATCCGGTCGCCGATCGTGACGTGCAGATCGTCGATGTAGCTGCGGGCCTGCGCCTTCGCGGCGTCGTTCACTTCTGGGTCCATCGGCACTGCGCGCACGTCGGCATCCGGCCCGAACGCGAACACCGTCTCCAGGCCGACGCCCGAGTCGACGAGCTCGAGAGCCTCGGCCGCGAGGTCGCGGTCCGTGAGCCGGCCCACCGTCACGATGGCCACCGCCCCCGTCGCACGGCAGATGTTCGACAGCTCGTGCTGCCGGTACGCGACCGGGGCCGGGCTCGCAACCGCCCCGAGCCGCCACAGGGCAAGGTAGGTCGCCACGAGCGACACCGTGTTGGGCAGCAGCACCACCACGACGTCGCCCTGCCGGATCCCGTTCTCGTACAGTCGTGCCGCGATATCGTCCACGCGTTCCCCCATCCGGGTCCACGTCACGGTCTCCGGCACGGCGCCGGTGAGGGCGGGCAGGTTCACCGGATCGGACACCGCGTCCTCGTGCGGTCGAGTGGCGACCCAGTCGTCGAACGCGTCGAGCAGCGTGGTGGTCCGCCACCACCCCTTCTCGACGTAGTCGCGGATCTTGCTCTCCGAATGGCACAGCACGGCGCCGCGACTACTCGATCCGGAAAGTGTTGTGGCGGTTAACTCTCGGGGCATGGCTACCTTCCTCGACTGAGCGGGGGAACGGGTCTGGAATGTGGGATGTTCGTCATCGGAGGCGACGCACGACCAGGGCGGAGCCGAGGCCCAGCGCCGCCGGGATCGTGATCAGAGCGTGTTCGCCGTCGACGCGGCGCAACGCGTCCAACGCCGACACCAGCAGGTTGCCGCCCGTCGCACCGAGCGGGTGCCCGACGGCGAGCGCCCCGCCGACGGGATTGACCCGCGCGGGATCGAGGTCCAACTCCCGTGTCAGCAGCAACGGGCTCACCGCGAACGATTCGTTGGCCTCGACGACGTCCAGATCGTGCGCACCGATTCCTGATCGGCGCAACGCATCTCGCGCGGCGTCGACCGGAGCATCGAGCAGCGGCGAGCGGACGGCGCGGTGCGAGACGGCGACGATCTCGGCGACCGGCCGACGACCGCGCATCGGCCCCGCACCGGGGCTCCCGATCACGACCGCCGACGCGCCGTCCGCGAGTTGCGGCGCCGTCGCGATGGAGTGCAAACCCTCGGTGGGCGGCTGCATCTCGGGCAGTCGGCGCTGCACCAGCCCCCAGGCCGGGTCGTCCCCGAACAATGCCGGCAGAGCCGCGAACTGTGCCGCACTCGCGTCGTGGCGGGCACCCTCGTCGACCGACAGGATCACCTCGTCACCACGACGCACCGGCACCACGGACTCCGACGACGGCGCCGACGACGCGCGCCGGTGCGACTCCACGGCGTAGACGTCGAGCTGATCGCGAGTGAATCCGTGCACCGTCGCGGTCGCATCGGCGGAGACACCGATCGTGACGAAGCCGGTCCGCTCACCGAGTTCACCGTCCGTCGCGATCGCGGGGGCGTCGGAGAGCATCGGCACCCTCGACATCGACTCGACGCCGCCGGCAACGATCACGTCGGCGTGCCCTGCGACGACCTTCGCCGCGGCGGTGCCGAGTGCCTCGAGCCCCGAGCAGCACAGGCGCGTCACGACCGAACCACCGACCGCGTCGGGCCAGCCCGTGTACAGCGCAGCGCCGCGCGCGAGGTTGCCTGCCTGCTCGCCGGTGACGGTGCCGATCCCGACCACGACGTCGTCGACCCGCTGGGGGTCGAGGCCGCGCAGTTCCAGCGCGCGCAGC
This sequence comes from Rhodococcus sp. TAF43, assembly GCF_052113525.1. NCBI lineage: Bacteria > Bacillati > Actinomycetota > Actinomycetes > Mycobacteriales > Nocardiaceae > Rhodococcus > Rhodococcus sp. TAF43. Next base: position 21,363 of record NZ_JBFRDL010000009.1, on the reverse strand, counting down.
AGGTGCGCGAACAGAACGTGCGGCGGTATCTCCGCCAGCGTGCCGCCGCCGCGCCGTACCCGCCCGCGCGGCAGGCGGACGGCGTCGAACACCAGCGCCCGGCTCACGCGAGGATCTCGGCGGCAGGGGCGCACGCACGCGCCACGACGTCGAGCGTCCGGGCTCCGCCCGGGTCGTCGGCCGAGGTCGCGGGCACCACCACGATCTCGTCGGCACCCGAGTCTCGGTACGCGGCGAGACGTCGAGCCACGGCGCCGGCGTCTCCGAAGGCGCCGATCACGGCTGCGAGGTCGTCGGTGACGGCACCGTAGATCTGTTTAGGAGTTGCTCCACTACGCGCGATCTCGACCGCGGTGGCGAAGCCGGCGTCGGCGAACATCTCGGCGTACCCGGGGGCCGCGAGATAGCCGACGACAGCGCGGCGGAACGACTCGAGGTCCGCGGCACTGGGGTCCACCGCGGCCGTGACCCACACCGAGACTCGCGGACAGGGCCGGCCGGCCGACTCCGCCGCCGCACGTACGACGGATACGCACCGCGACACCTGCTGCGGTGTAACGAGATTGAGCACCACACCATCCGCCTCGCGGGCGGCGACAGCGAGCGCCTGCGGGCCGAAGGCCGCGATGACGAGCGCCGGGTCGGTGGCCGGCAACCTGAGCCGGAACCCGCGGGCACGCTCGACACGACCGTCGAAGTCCGCCTTCCGCCCCGCGGCAACCTGCCGGACGATGCGGGCCGTCTCCTCCAGATGGATTGCGGGACTGAGCCTCGTACGACCGTGCCATCCCTCGACGACCACCGTGCTGGACGTGCCGATCGCCAGATCGACACGCGCGCCCGTCAGCGCGGCGACGCTGGCCGCGCCGAGTGCGATCGCCACCGGCGTACGGACGTCCACCGCCAGTGGTCCGACGCAGAGCGGCAGGTCCGGAACCCTGGCGCCGATCGCCGTGGCGAGCGCGAAGGCATCGAAGGTCGCCATCTCGCCGACCCAGAGACGGTCGAATCCCAGGCGGGCGGTTTCGTCGGCGACGGCCAGCGCATCGAGCGGCGGGCGGTCCTGCCAGTACGGGAGGCTCACGCTCAGTCGCGGCTCCGAGGTCTTCATCGCGTCGTCATCCTCACTTCGAAAGAATGAGTGGCCTTCATCACTCTGTTAGTTGTAGTCTGACGCGCATGGAACCGCAAGACCCGAGGAGACAACAGCCGACATGGACACAGACGCGATCAGAGTGATCGGTGGCTACCAGACAGATTTCGCCCGCAACCTGACGAAGGAGGGTCTCGATGTCGCAGACCTGACCCGAGAGGTCGTGGAGGGCACGCTCGCGGATGCGGGAGTCACCCCCTCCGACATCGACGTCGTGCACGTCGGCAACGCATTCGGGCAGCTCTTCACCGGCCAGGGCCACCTCGGCGCGATGCCGGCCTCGGTCGTGCCCGGATTGTGGGGCGCACCCGCAACCCGCCACGAGGGCGCCTGCGCGTCGGGGTCACTTGCACTCCTCGCCGCAATGGCAGATCTCGAGTCCGGCAGGTACGACTGCGCGCTGGTCGTCGGCGTCGAACTCGAGAAGACCGTTCCCGGCGACCTGGGTGCGCAGCACATGGGCGCCGCGGCATGGGTAGGCCACGAGGGATCCGACGCAAAATTCATGTGGCCCTACATGTTCGGAAAGATCGCCGACGAGTACGAGCGGCGCTTCGGCCTGAACGAACGCCACCTGTGGTCGATCGCGGAACTCAATGCCCGCAACGCGGCCCGCAATCCGCTGGCCCAGACCCGCGGCTGGGACCGGACCGAGGCGTCGTTCACCGACGACCTCGTGGCCAACCCGCCGGTGGAGGGCCGGCTGCGGAAGGCCGACTGCGGACCCCTCACCGACGGCGCCGCCGGAGTGGTCCTGGTCCGCGCGGACCACCCCGTGCTCCGCTCCGGCGGGGCGACGTCGAACCAGTCCCGCATCCTGGGCTGGGGGCACCGGACCGTGGGGCTGTCACTCGAGGACAAGCTCTCATGCAGCGCCGACGACCCCTACGTGGCTCCCCACGTGCGGGCTACGATCCGGGATGCGTTCGGCCGCGCGGGGATCGACGGTGTCGACGCCCTCGATCTGATCGAGACCCACGACTGCTTCACCGTCAGCGAGTACCTGGCCATCGATCATTTCGGGATCACGCCGCCCGGCGAGAGCTGGCGCGCCGTCGAGAACGGCGACCTCGAGATCGGCGGCCGAATCCCCGTGAACCCGAGCGGCGGCCTGCTCGGCGTCGGCCATCCGGTGGGCGCCACCGGAATTCGTATGCTGCTCGACTGCCACCGCCAGGTGACCGGCCGGGCGGGCGCGAACCAGGTGCCCGACGCGCGCCGCGCCGCAATGTTGAACTTCGGCGGAAGCACCGCAACGACAGCCAGTTTCGTGATCGGACAGTAGGAGGAACCACATGGAGATCGAGGTACTCGGGCGCGCCCTGACGACGCTGCCGGCCGACGACGACCATCCGTACCGCACGGGGGCGTGGCGCCCCCAACATGTCGAGCGCAGCGCCGACGATCTCGAGGTGGTGGGCGAGTTGCCGAGCGACCTCGACGGCGTCTACCTCCGCAACACCGAGAACCCGGCGCATCCGGCCTTGGAGGGCCGGTACCACCCCTTCGACGGTGACGGCATGATTCACGTCGTCGGCTTCCGCGACGGAAAGGCTTTCTACCGCAACCGTTTCGTCAAGACCGACGGATTCCTCGCCGAGCAGGAGGCCGGTGGCCCGCTGTGGGCGGGCATTGCCGAGCGGCCGGAGAAGTCGATCCGGCAGGACGGCTGGGGCGCCCGGGGTCGGATGAAGGATGCGTCGAGCACCGATGTCGTGGTCCACGGCGGCGTCGCCCAGACCAGTTTCTGGCAGTGCGGCGACCTCTACCGGCTCGATCCGACGACGCTCGAGACCCTGGGGAAGGCCACGTGGCACGGCGACTTCCCATCGGCCCTGGGCATCTCGGCGCATCCCAAGGTCGACGAACGCACCGGCGAGTTGTTGTTCTTCAACTACGGCACCGATGCTCCGTACATGCATTACGGCGTGGTCGACGCCGACGACCGCCTCGTGCACTACGTCGACATCGAGTTGCCGGGTCCGCGCCTGCCGCACGACATGGCGTTCACCGACAACTACGCGATCCTCAACGACTGCCCCCTGTTCTGGGTTCCGGAGGCCCTCGCGGTGGGCAAGTACGTCTCCCGGTTCCATCCGGACGTCCCGCTACGACTGGGCGTGATCCCACGCCGCGGAAACTCGGATCAGATCCGGTGGTTCGAGGCGGACCCGACGTACGTCCTGCACTGGACCAACGCGTACGAGAGCGGCGACGAGATCATCCTCGAAGGCTTCCACCAGGAGCATCCGGAGCCCGAAGACACCGGAGACGGCGGACCCTACCAGCGGATGTTCCGCTTCCTCGCGCTCGACCGCATGGGCACGCACCTGCACCGATGGCGGCTGAACATGCGCACGGGAGAGGTTCGGGAGGAACGTCTTTCGGAGACGGTGACGGAGTTCGGCATGATCAACCCCGCGCATGCGGGGCGCAGTCACCGCTACACCTACGCGGCGACCGGGCTTCCGGGCTGGTTCCTGTTCAACGGCCTGGTCAAGCACGACACCGTCACGGGGAACGAGGAACACTTCGCGTTCGGGGAGGGCGTGTTCGGCAGCGAGACCGTCATGGCCCCGCGGATCGGGTCGACGTCCGAGGACGACGGCTACCTGGTGACCATTACCTCGGACGTCAACCGGGACATCTCCGAGTGCCTCGTGTTCGACGCCGCGCGCGTCGCCGACGGACCGATCGCGCGGATCCGCCTGCCCGAACGGATCTCGAGCGGCACGCATTCGACGTGGGCGCCGGGGTCGGCGCTCCCCCGTTGGCGTACGGCGGACAGCCCGACGGACGCGGTGGGACTGGACCGTCCCGGACTATAGTTCGTGGGATGTCCGACGAACATGCCTCCGGCGCGGCGCAGACCGCTCCGACCGCCGGGCGCATGCTCGCACCGGGTGGTGACAACGCGATCGCGGTGACGCTCGGTCTGCTCGGCGACGAATGGAACCTGTGGATTCTCCGCCATTCGTTCCAAGGCGCACTGCGGTACCGCGACTGGATGTCGGTGGGCGGGATCTCGCACGCGGTCCTGTCGGCCCGACTGGCCGCGCTCACGGAGGCCGGACTGTTCGATCGGGTCTGCTACCAGGAGAGACCCGCGCGTTACGAGTACCGGCGCACCCAGTGCGGGCACGCCGTGTGGCCGATTCTGCTCTCGGTGTGGTCGTGGGAACTCCAGTGGGCACCGGACGAGGGCATTCTGCCGAGCATGCGGCACTCCCCTTGTGGACACCAGTTCACACCGGTAACGCACTGCGCCGCGTGCGGTCGTCCGGCCAGCGCCCGCGACGTTGTCGCCGAGATGGGCCCCAGTGGCGGCTGGACCCGCAGCGTGCCCGCGGCGTCGAGTCGGCGGCGGTCCAGCGGCGCGGCCCGGCCGCCGCGAGTACTACCGCACACCATGGAGTTGCTCGGCAATCGGTGGTCCGCGGCGATGCTCGGAGCGGCGTTCTTCGGGGCGCAGCGCTACAGCGAGTTCGCAGAGCGGATGCAGGCGTCACCCACGATTGTGGCGGATCGACTACGGACGTTCCTCGAACTCGGTGTCCTTCGCGAATCGCCCAGCACCGCCCGTACGGACTGGGTGACCTACCACCTGACCGAGAAGGGTCGAGCCTTTTTCCCCGTGGTGTTGTGCATGATCACGTGGGGACAGCACTGGTTTCCTGCACCCGAGGGCGAGGCGATCGTCTTCACACACACTGGGTGCGGGAGGCCGTTCGTGCCGCGGCTCGTGTGCGATCACTGCGAGACGACACTGGAAGCGCGGACCGTCTCGGTGGAGCCCCGCGCCGATCAACACCTCGACAAGATACCGAGCGCCGCATCACCTTCGCGATGACGCGGACCCGATCAGGCTGTGCGTGAACGACTTCGGGGCCGCAATCGGTCGAGTCAGCCGTTCTCGGAGACCAGACCGGAGATGATGGTGACGGCGTTGCGCAGGGTTTCGATCTGCTCGTCGTCGAGGCCCGACAGCTTCTCGGTCATCCACGCCTCGCGCGCCTGGGTCTCGCCCTCGATGAGGGCGTGACCGGCATCGGAGAGCGAGACGATGATCTGCCGACCGTCGGTGGGATGCGGTGTGCGATCGACCAGTCCGAGGTCGGCGAGCGACGCGATGACCCGGGTCATCGACGGCGGCTGGACCTTCTCGCGCGCGGCCAGAGCGCCCGGCGTCATCGACCCCTCGGCGGCGAGGGTGGCGAGCGCCGACAGCTGCGTCAGCGAGACCTGGGCCTCCGCACGCCGTCCCCGCAGGTGGCGCGTGAGACGCACAACCGCTAAGGACAGGTCGCTGGCCAGGGCGCGAGTATCCGATGTCACAGAATCAAACAATACGGGAACTCGCGCCCCGCCAATCACGTAACGGCGTCAGTGATCGGGCCGACTGCGAAGTACGCGACGAACAGTGCCGCAACGAGCCACAGCAGCGGGTGCACCTTCTTGGCGTTGCCGCCCGCGGCCGCGAGGACCACGTAGGAGATGAAGCCGACACCGATGCCGTTGGCGATGGAGTACGTGAACGGCATCGTGACGATCGTCAGGAACGCCGGCAGCGCGATCGAGAACTTGCCGAAGTCGATGTCGCGCACCTGGCCGATCATCAACGCGCCCACCACGACCAGCGCCGGGGCCGCGGCCTCGATCGGGACCACCGAGTACAGCGGCGTGAGGAACATCGCGGCCAGGAACAGCACACCGGTGACGACGTTGGCGAGGCCGGTGCGGGCGCCCTCGGCGATGCCGGAGGCGGACTCGACGAACACCGTGTTGGACGACGCGGATGCGCCGCCGCCGACGATCGCGCCGGCGCCCTCGACGACGAGGGCCTTGCCGACGCCGGGCAGGTTGTCGTCCTTGTCGGTGAGCCCGGCTTCCTTGCCGAGGCCGGTCATGGTGCCCATCGCGTCGAAGAAGTTGGCGAGCACCAGGGTGAAGACCAGCAGGCTGGCGGCGAGGACACCGATGCGGGTGAACGCACCGAACAGGCTGACGTCGCCGACGAGGCTCAGGTCGGGCAGCTGCGCGACGACGTCGGGCAGCACGGGAACGCTGAGGTTCCAGCCCTTGGGGTCGACGCCCTTGGAGGCGCCGACATCGAAGACGGCCTCGATGATCGCGGCGAGCACGGTGGTGACGACGATGCCGATCAGCAGGCCGCCGCGGACCTTCCGGACCACGAGGACGCCCATGAGCAGGACACCGAAGACGAAGACTGCGGTCGGCCACGCGCCGATCGAACCGTTGATGCCGAGGCCGACGGGGACGGACGTGCCGGCGGCGTCGGGGATGCGGCGGACGAATCCGGCGTCGACCAGACCGATGAACGCGATGAACATGCCGATACCGGCGGCGATCGCGGCCTTGAGTTCACGCGGGATGGCGTTGAAGACCGCCGTGCGGAAACCGGTCGCGGCCAGCACCACGATGATGATGCCGTCGATGACGACCAGACCCATCGCCTCGGGCCAGGTGACCTGCGGCGCGATCGACACGGCGAGGAGGCTGTTGATGCCCAGACCCGCGGCGATACCGAACGGATAGTTCGCGATGATGCCGAAGGCGATGCTCATCAGACCGGCGACCAGCGCGGTCACCGCCGCGACCTGGCTGATCGGCAGGATGTTGCCGAGGACGTCGGTCTTGGCGGCGGCGTCGTCGGCCGAGAAGCTACCGAGGATCAGCGGGTTGAGGACGACGATGTACGCCATGGCCACGAACGTGACCAGGCCGCCGCGGACCTCGGTGCTGATGGTCGAGCCACGCTCTGTGATCTTGAAGTAGGTGTCGAGCAACCGCGAGGGCGCCGACCGCCGCGTGGGCTCGGTCGTTTTGTCGGTAACCGCCATGTCGAGTTTCGGTCCAATCGCCGGGAAGTGGGGTTCGCACCTGGCAGATTAGGGCACCGACGCAGGGGTAACTTAATCGTGTGACCGAAATCCATAGCACGTCGACGCTCGTGGCCCGCCTGTCCGATCCCCGCCCGGTGCTCGCGGTGGGCACGGCAGCGTGGGTTCTGGCGACCGTCGTGGTGCTACTGGTGGGCGACCGGTGGAGCGACGCACTTCCGGTCTGTTATGCCGGAACCGCCCTGGGCCTCCTGGGATTCGCGTTGTTCCTCGTTCAGCGCCGGGCCGCGCGGCGCGGCAGCCGGGGCGCGCAGCGCGGCCTCGCCTGAGCCTCGGACGTCGTCACCGCCGCCCGATCCGCGGGGTGAGGGAATTCACACGGAGTTCGCGCGCGTCAAACGGGTATTTCGACGGGTGATCGCCCAGATCCACAGTGCGGCCCACGCCACACCGAACGCCCAGCCGGCGAGCACGTCGGTGAGCCAGTGCGCGCCCAGGTACACCCGTGAGAGCCCGACGGCCAGGGTGTAGCACGCCAGCAGCACCAGCAGCAGGTTCCGCCGGAGGCCGGCGGCGAGGATCCGCACCGCCACCGCACCCAGGACGCACGCGAGGATCGCGGACATCATCGCGTGTCCGGACGGGAACGAATAGCTCTCGAGCATCACGAGACGCTCCGGCAGGGGCGGCCGTTCACGCCCGAACAAAAGTTTGAGCAAACTCATCGCCGCCCAGCCGGAGAGCATCGCGCCGGCGACCATCACGGCGTCCGCGGTGTACCGCCGCGCGAGCAGCGCGGTCGTCACGACCGCGGAGATGACGAACACCGCGAGCGTCCCGCCGCTGTTCGTGACGACCGTGACGGCGTCCGTGAGCCCGGGCGTGCGGATGTCGAGCATCCAGTCCAGTACCGACTGGTCGAACGTCATGTCTCTCCCCTCACGGACGGCGACGGCAGTGGGTCCGGCCGTCGGTGTCCACCCACCATGCGACGGCGACGTCACCGTCGAGCGCACCGCCGAGCCGCACGACGAGCTCGTCGTGCACGACGACGGATCCGCTCGGCAGCGGCAGCCCCAGCACCGTGCACGCCAGCACGGCCCCCGGTTCGCGATCCCACGTGCTGGTCTCGCCGTCCCCGAGGACCTGTGCGTGGACCGCGGCCGACGCGAGCGGCAGATCCAGCAGATCCGCGAGGGCGGCGGCGGTGTCCAGCGCACCGAGCACCAGGCGCCCCGGTGGGACGACGGCGCCGAGGTGCGCGCGGTCGAGCACCAGCGCGACGTCGGGATCGGCGACGGCGCCCGCGAGGCTGCGCACGCCGGACGGCAGGCCCAGTTCGTCGAGATCCAGCACGCCGCGGTCCGCGGCCGCGGCCAGCAGCCGGTGGGTGCGGGTCACGACGTCCGGGGTGGGGGTGCGCTCGGGGTCGGCGAGCYGGTCGAGCAGCACCCGGGCCAGCCCGGTGTCGTCGACCGCGGTGGGTGCCAGCGCACCGGCCAGCGCGGGTGCGGCCGGGTGGTCGAAGACGTCGAGCAGTCCGGCGAACGTGTCGTCGTCGGGTGCGCGCAGCAGGCCGAGGCGCCGTCCGTCGATCTCGGCGTGCGTGCGCAGCCACCACGCGGTGTAGCCGTCGCGGTCGGCGAGCGCGGCCGCGGTGAGCGGGTCGCCGGCGAGCAGCGTCAGCGCCTGCGACCACCGCGCGGGATCGACCAGGTCCAGGTCCCGCACCGCGACCAGCGTCTCGGGGTCCTCGGAAAGGGTGTCCCACCAGCGGGGCTCGTCGTCGAGGTCGTGTTCGGGGCCGGTGGGCAACTCGGCACGCATCACGGAGAAGCCCCAGCCGACGCCGAGCGCGCGCAGCGACTCCTCCCCCACCCGCTCGACCAGTGCCGCGTCGACGGTGCCGAACGGCGAGTCGTCGTCGAGCAGCTCGGCGAGCGGGGCGCCCGGCAGCAGCAGTTCGTCGGCGGGCACCAGTTCGCCGTCGGCGTCGGGCAGCGGCAGCTCACCCAGCCAACCCGGCCGCGCGTCGGGCGGCGCGAGTCCGACCAGCGAGAGCACTGCGGTCGCCAATTCGGTTGCGGCGGTGGGGTCGTCGTAGTCGACGTCCTCGATGCGGGCGCGCAGCGCGGGATCGGACAGCAGGTCCCCCGCGGTCGCCCGCTCGGCACCCAACCGGTTGAGCAGCGGATGGGCGGCGTCCGGGTGCACCAGCCGCACCCAGTCCAGGGCCGCGACGGCCGCATCCACCGCATGCCCCAGGTCGGTGCCGGTGACGGTGGTGCGCGGGCCGGTGACGGTGCGACCGTCCGCGAGCGGAACCGGAACGGCGGCAAGCTCTTCGACGGCCAGCGCATCCACCACCAGCGGTTCGAGCGCGTCGTAGAGGGCGTGCCACCACGACGGTTCCCGGTGATGGCCGCCCAGCAGTTCGGCGATACGGGCCAGTCCCACCCGGTGCACGTCCACCGCCGCCAGCGCCGGGGCGTGCCGCGGCCCCGACAGCTCCGGGTCCACCAGGTCGGGCACGACATCGGCGAGCGCATCGGCCAGTTCGTCGGTCAGTGCGGGGATCACGGTGGCGCGGGTCGGGACCAGGTCGGCGGCATCCGGGTAGGCAGCGGTGCGGGCGGCGGGCACCCACGGCTGCGTGCGCAACTCGCGCAGCAACTCCTCGCGCAGGGCCGCGTCCACCTCGCTGCGCGCGAATCCGGGCTGCGGCACCAGATCCGGGCGCTGGTCGCGCGGGAGCGCCGCGACGAACCGTGCGTAGCCGCGGGCGACGGCGGCCAACGGCGCGCCGGGCAGCACGCGCCGGCGGTCGGGCTGCGTCGGGACGTCGGCGATCAGCAGCGCCGGGATCGACAGTTCCTCGTCGGAGCGGGTGGGGGCACGCAGGACGTCGGCGGTCACGGTGCGCACCCGCCCGTCGACCACCGGCACCAGCCACCGCGCGGCATCGGCCCGGAACTGCCACCACGTGCGGTCGCGGACGGTGATCTCGGTGAGCCCGGCGCGGTCACCGTCGAGTTCACGCTCGGTACGGCGCAGCACCGTGTCGCCGACCTCGATCGTCGCGATTCCCGGGAGCTCGAGCAGCAGGTCGACGGCCTCGGCGGCGAATCCGGCCACCAGGGCCGCGGCATCGACATCGGGGCGCAGCCGCAGCACCACCTCGGTGTCGAATCCGGACGGCGGCCGTTCGTCGGTGGCCCACACCAGGCGCAGCGCCGGGACACCCGCGTCGGGCACCTCCAGGCCCTCCTCCGCGACGGCGGCACGGGTGCGGGCGGCGGAGAACAGCAGCGAGCCGCTGGTGGACCGCAGTTCCACCTCGTCGCTGACGGCCCGGACCGCGGTGAATCCGACGCCGAATCGTCCTACCCCCGCGAACGCTCCGGAGCTTCCGGTCTTCCCGGAGGCACGGAGCGCGGCGAGCGCGTGCACGCCTTCGACATCGAGGGGTGCACCGGTGTTCGCGATCCGGAGCACGTCGTCGTGCAGTTGGACCCGCAGGGCGCCGGGGATCCCGGTGCGGGCGGCGGCGTCGGCCGCGTTCTGCGCCAGTTCGGTCAGCAGCCGGTCGCGGTAGCCGGCGCGGACGAGGTCGGCCTCGGCCGCCGCGTCCTCACGCAGACGCGTCGGCGAGTTCCGCCACGCGAGGAGCGTCCCCTCCCGCAGCGCCGCGGTGCCGAACGGATCCGTCAGCTGGTCGATGCCGGGTCCAGCGGGGGCTCGGGATCGGTGGGCTCGTCGGCCTGCATCTCGGCGGTCGCCTCGGCCTGTGCCTCGGGCGCGACCGGGCGCTCGATCTCGACGACCTCGACGGCGGCGTCGTCGTACGCGTCGTAGCGCGGGGTGCCGGCACCGGTCGGCAGGGTGGTGTCGGAATGCGCGCCGCAGCCGTGCGCGGCGTGCACGACGTGACCGTCGGCGGCCATCTCGTTTCCGCACACGCCGAACGCCGCGTGCAGCGAACCGGACAGCGGCAGATAGAAACCGCACAGGTCACACGTGGACGGCGCGGCCTTCGCCATGTCCGAGTCCGGTCCGAAGTCGCCGTCGTGCCAACGCTCGGCGCACTCCAGTCGACCCTCGCGGCTCATGACCTGCTTGCGGCCCAGCCCGATCTCGAGCGCGACGTCGTCCACCTCGGGATCGCCGGTCGCGACGTACCCCGGCACCAGACGGGGGTCGCCGGCGGGCGGCGCCAGCAGGTCGCCGGGCGACAGGTCGCCGGGACGGACTCGCTGATCCCACGGCAGCCATTCGGGGGCGACGAGCGCGTCGGGTCCCGGCAGCAGCGCCAACTCGCTGATCGTCACCCGATCGGAGTCGGGGGCTGCGGCCACCACGACGGCCCACTGCCAGCCGCGATAGCCCGGAAGCTCGGCCTCGAACCGGTGGGTGGCCGCGCAGAAGTCCTCCCCGGTCACGCCCAGGTGCTTCCCCACACCACCCTCACCGAGCGCGGTCAGTGCCGCTCGGGCAGGCTCGACGGCTTCGGCGAGGACGGGGCGCACGACGGCGCTCTCTGGAGACGACGTAACACTCACAATGTCCATCTTGCCGCACTGGGTCCGGACCGTGCTCGTGCGGGCTGTCATGCTGGTCCGGTGAATCGGCGTCGCACCCCGTATCCCGTCGCTGTCGGAGTGTCCGTGCTGGCCGTTGCGCTGCTCGCCGGCTGCACCGCAAGCACCGACGACGGCACCCCGCCGGAGGGCGCGACCATCGCCCAATCGCTGCGCCCGGAGATCGTCCGCGAGCTTCCGCACGACCCGGACGCGTTCACGCAGGGCCTCGAGATCTCCGACGGCACGCTGTACGAGAGCACCGGCCGGGTGGGCCGGTCGTGGGTGCGGGCCACCGAGTTCGACACCGGCGCCGAGCGGGCGCGTGCCGATCTGATGCGCCCGATGTTCGGTGAGGGGATCACCGTCGTCGGCGACACGGTGTGGCAGCTCACCTGGAAGGACGGTGTCGCGGTCGCGCGCGACCGGGACACGCTCACCCAAAAGCAGCAGGTCCGGTACGACGGCGAGGGGTGGGGGCTGTGCGCGCAACCGGACCGCCTGGTGATGAGCAACGGCTCGGACTCCCTGACGTTCCGTGATCCCGCGACGTTCGAGCCGACGGGGTCGGTGGATGTCACGCTCGACGGCCGGGCGATCGATCAGCTCAACGAACTCGAATGCAGCAGTGACGGTTTCGTATACGCGAATGTGTGGCAGACCGACACCATCCTGCGGATCGATCCCGCGACCGGAGTGGCGGTCGGCCGGATCGATGCCGCCGCGCTGCGCGAGGCCCTGCCGTCCGGTGAGAGCCGCGACATCGCCGTCCTCAACGGCATCGCCCAGATTCCGGGCACCGACCGCTTCCTCGTGACCGGGAAGCTGTGGCCGCGCATGTTCGAGGTCCGGTTCGTCGCCTGAGGGCGGACGTGACGAGCGCGTGACGCATCCGACACGTCCGAACTAGCTGGAACAGACCGCCCGTGTCGTGCAATGTCCGGGGACTAGGACAGAATTGGGGGGTGACCGGACCTCGCGAACCCCACGACGCCGACCGGCGTGGGCAGGACCCGCGTATCCCCGCGCCCCCGCGACACCCCGGCTACGACAACTATCCGCCCGCGCGACGTGCCACCGCCCGGCGCACTCCGCTGCCCCCGCTGCATCCCGTCGACCGGTCCGCGCCCACCGATCGGATCCCGCCGGGACCGAACGGACACAGCCAGGGCGAGCCGAGCCGCACCGGGCAGGACCGGAACGGGCAGGCCGCGCCGGGCCCCGACGAGACCGCGCGCGTGGAGCAGCCGCCCGAACACCAGGAGCAGTCGACCCGACGGTTCTCCAAGCAGGACGCGGAGGCGCTCGAGGCCGACACCGACGACGGGGCACCCAAGCCGCGGCCGATGCCGCGGAAGCTGACGGTCACCCGGGTCGCCGCGATGCGCAGCCGCGAGCTGACCAACAAGAGCATCGCGACGTTCCGGCGGGCTGCGACCGCGGACGGCGCCGACAAGTCCGGGCTCACCGCCCTCACGTACGCGGTGATGGCGAACTTCGCGACCGACGCCGCGATCGCCGTGGCGCTGGCCAACACGCTGTTCTTCTCGGCGGCCACCGGCGAGGACAAGACCAAGGTCGCGCTGTACCTGTTGATCACGATCGCGCCGTTCGCGGTGATCGCCCCGCTGATCGGCCCGGCGCTCGACCGCCTGCAGCGGGGTCGCCGGATCGCGCTGGCGTCGTCGTTCGCGCTGCGGACGGTGCTCGCGCTCGTCCTCGTCTTCAACTTCGACAGCTGGGCGCTCTACCCGTGTGCGCTGGGCATGATGGTGCTCAGCAAATCGTTCTCGGTCCTCAAGAGCGCCGTGACCCCTCGTGTGCTGCCACCGGAAATCGATCTGGTGCGGGTCAATTCGCGGCTGACGGTGTTCGGCCTGCTCGGCGGCACCATCGGCGCGGGCGCGCTGGCCGGCGCCCTCGCGCTGGTCACCGGGTCCACCGGGGCGCTCTGGTTGGCCGCGCTCATCACCGCGTTCGGCGCCTACCTGAGCATGCGGATCCCGGCGTGGGTGGAGGTCACCGAGGGTGAGGTGCCGGCCACGCTGACCTTCCACGGCGACGACTCCCCCACCGAACTGATCGACGTGTCCGCCGTGGCGAGCGTCAAACCGGACAAGCGACGCCAACCCCTGGGCCGCGTGGTGGTCACCGGACTGTGGGGCAACGGCACCATCCGCGTGCTCACCGGATTCCTGACGCTGTACATCGCGTTCGTCGCGAAGGCCAGCACCGAACACGCGGCGCTGATGCAGGCCGCGATGCTCGGCCTGGTGGGCGCGGCCGCCGGCATCGGCAACTTCGCCGGCAATGCCGCCGGCGCCCGGCTGGAGCTGGGGCGGCCCGCGGTGATGGTGCTGCGCTGCACGATCGCGGTGACGGTCGTCGCGATCATCGCGGCGGTCACCGGTAACCTGCTCACCGCGGCGCTCGCAGCGCTCGTGGCATCGGCCGCCAGCGCCCTGGCGAAGGTGTCGCTGGACGCGTCGCTGCAGCAAGACCTGCCCGAAGAGTCCATCGCATCCGGTTTCGGCCGGTCCGAGACCGTCCTGCAGCTCAGCTGGGTCATCGGCGGCGCGATGGGCGTCCTGCTGCCCACCGAACTGTGGATCGGTTTCACGGTCGTGTCGGTGGTGCTTACGATCGGGCTGGTGCAGACCGTCCTCACGTACCGCGGCGCGTCGCTGCTGCCGGGACTGGGCGGCAAGCGACCGGAGCACGTGAACCAGGAGACCACCGTCGGCCACAGCCCTCGTGCCGACTGATCCACCGAACGAGAAACGGATTCCATGATGCAGGACCGGACGAAAAAGATTGTCGCGCTGATCGCGGCCCTAGTGGTGGTCGCGGCGGCCGGTCTTGCAGGGGTCGTCGCCTACCTCGTCGGTCAGTCGGAGGAGAAGCTGCCGACCATCACCGCGTACTCGAAGCAGGAGACCGTCTCGGCCACGCCGGGGTTCTGCGACCAGACGCTGCAGTGCGAGGGGCTCGAGATCGTCGAACTCCACGTGCCCGAGGGCTACCCGCTGCAGCTGTCGCTGCCCAAGGAGGTCGCGGACTCCGACTGGCGTCTCAACGTCCAGATCGGTAACCCGAAGACCGGCGAGATCTTCGAGGGCTACCGCGACTACACCCCCGGCGAGGCGTGGGCGGTGACGGTGCCCGGCAATCCGGGCGAGCAGCTGATCAGCGCCATCATCCAGCTTCCCGCGCAGGGCGGGCTGGCACCGGTGTGGGCCCTGCAGACCATCCCGATGCCCGGCGGCGGACAGGTCGCCCCGGCCTCCTGACCCCAGGAACGACGAAACGGGAGCCCTCCGATGATCATCGGAGGGCTCCCGTTTCGTCTGTCAGCGACTGCTTACCGCAGTGAGTCCACTCAGCTGTCGAGCTCGCGCGCCACGGCGCGCACCACCTCGGAGATCCGCTGCGCGGTCTTGCGGTCCGGGTACTTGCCCTTGCGCAGGTCCGGCTGGATCTTGGCCTCGAGCAGCGTGATCATGTCCTCGACCATGCCGTGCAGTTCGTCGGGCGAGTGCTTGCGGGCCACGGCCTCCTTGCGCGCGCCGCCGCTCTGACGCAGCGTCGGCGCCGGATCGAGCACCTTGACGCTCAGCGCCTGCGGGCCGCGGCGTCCGGCGGCCATGCCGAATTCGACGCGCTGGCCGGCCTTGAGGCCCTCGACGCCTTCGGGCAGCGCCGCCGCGCGGACGTAGACGTCCTCCCCCTCTTCCTGGGACAGGAAGCCGAAACCCTTCTCGACGTCGTACCACTTCACCTTGCCGGTAGGCACCGTGTTCACCCGCTCATCTGCCTGCCGCACTCGTCGTTGAGCGCGCGCGTGGATACATGCAAAACAACGCGCCCCACTCGGAGTGCGGGACGCGTGAATGGCCGAGTGTACCCGCCTGGCCAGCTGCCCGGCATCCTCCTTTCCCGGCACGCGGCGGCCTCTCGACCGGGTGACCGGGCGGTCGGTTCGTCGGCGTCGTGCTCGATACTGTGCAGATGGTCGGGGTGCTCGGCGGGCCCGACCCCTCCGACGACCCCTCCGACGACCGATGGGACGAGATAGTGACGACGCTGACCGACCTGCTCACCAAGATCGGCTCCAAGAGCATCGAGGTGCTCGACCTGACCGCGCCGCTCAGCTCGGACACACCGGTCCTGCATCTGCCGGAGCCGTTCGCCAACACCATCCCGGCGGGACTCGAGACGGTCAGCAACTTCGACGACGACGGCCCGATGTGGGCGTGGAACAACCTGCACACCGGCGAACACACCGGCACCCATCTGGATGCGCCGACGCACTGGATCACCGGGCGGGACGGCGCCAGCGTCGACCAGATTCCGCCGGAGCGGCTGATCGGTCCGGTCGCGGTCATCGACGTCACCGCCGAGGTGGAGGCGAACCCGGACTTCGTGCTCGAGGTGGAACACATCGAGGCGTGGGAGGCCGAGCACGGCCCGCTGCCCGACGGCGCGTGGCTGATCCTGCGCACCGGCTGGGGCGAGCGGGGCAGCGACCCGGTGCGTTTCGCGAACGCGGACGCCGACGGCCCGCACACCCCCGGCCTGTCGGTGGCGGCGGCCAAATGGCTGGCCGAGTCGAGCCCCATCACCGGGTTCGGTGTGGAGACGGTCGGCATCGACGCCGGCATCGCGGGCGGCTTCGACCCGATGTTCCCGGCGCACTACTTCCTGCTGGGCCACGACAAGTACGGCCTGACGCAGCTGCGCAAGGTCGACAAGCTGCCGACGCTGGGCGCGGTGCTGGTGGCGTCGCCGCTGCCGATCGTCGGCGGAACCGGCAGCCCGGCACGCGTGTTCGCACTGGTCGAGCGCGCATGAGTTCCACCGTCGCGCAGCTGGTCGGTCGCACCCTCGCCGACCTCGGGATCGGTCACGCGTTCGGGGTGGTGGGCAGTGGCAACTTCGCGGTCACCAACGCCCTGATCGCGGCGGGGGTGCCGTTCGTCGCGGCCCGGCACGAGGGCGGGGCCGCGACCATGGCCGACGCGTACTCGCGCATGTCGGAGCTGCCCGCGGTCGTCACCACCCACCAGGGGTGCGGGCTGACCAATGCGCTGACGGGGATCGGTGAGGCGGCCAAGAGCCGCACGCCCGTCAGTGGCCCTTGAACGCCTCGGCGAGCCACCACGCGCCGCCGTCGGAGGCGACCTTCGTGTCGATCAGCAGCGGACGGGTTCGCGGACCCGCGACCCATGCGCGCACCGCGTCGAGGTCGCCGACCGACCGCACCGTGACCGCCTCGGCGCCGTACCCACGGGCGATGGCCGCAATGTCGGTGTCGGGGAAGGTGACCGCCGAATGGTCGGTGCCGGGAGAGTCGAAGTGGTGCACTTCGGCGCCGTACGCGCTGTCGTTGTAGACCACCAGCACCATCGGCAGTCCCAGGCGTACCACGGTCTCCAACTCTGAGATCCCCATGAGGAATCCGCCGTCACCGAGCGCCGCGACCGGCAGCGGATCCGGTTGTGCCAGTGCGGTGCCGACCGCCGTGGCCAGGCCCAGCCCGATCGACTGGAACGCCTGCGTGAAGCAGAAGCCGAACTCGTCCGGCACCGACAGGTACGCGCTGGGGTAACCCATGAAGTTGCCGGAGTCCACCGACACCGTCCGCTCCCGCGGCAGGATCACGTCCAGCTCCCGTGAGAGCAGGCGCGGGTCGATCGTCGTCGCGGTGGACAGGTCGTCGAACGGCACGTCGTTCCAACGGCCCTGCGCCGCAATGCGCGAGTGCACCTCGTCGCTGCGGTAGCCGTGACCGCCCTCACGCACCCGCTCGAGCGCGACGGCCGCGGTCTCCCGGCAGTCGCCCAGCACACCCAGGTCGATCGGCCGGTTCGCGCCCAGCGCCGAGTCCTCGATGTCCACCTGCACGACGGTGGCCTCCGGGCCGATGAGCGACCCGTGCCGCATGGTCCACATGTTCAACGCGCAGCCCCAGCCCACGATCACGTCGGCGCCGGCGATCAGTTCCGCGGTGAGCGGGCTCGAGAAGCCGCCGGAGATGCCGAGCGAGAACGGATCTCCCTCGAACAAACCGTTGGCCACCGCCGACGTCGCGACCAGCGCGCCGACCTCATCCGCGAGCGCCGCGATCTGCGGGCCGGCATCGCGGGCGCCGCCCGGCGACGAACACCGGCCGCTGCGCCTTCTCCAGCACCGACACCAGCGCGTGGAGCGCGTCCACGTCGGGTCGGATGCGCTGCACCGGCGGCAGCAGCGGAACCGTCCACGAATCCGGCGCCGGCGCCTCCTGCACCCCCAGCGGCAGGCTCAGCACCACCGTCCGGCGCTCCCGCACCGCCGTGCGGTACGCGCGGACGGTGTCGGCCACCGCCGACGCCGCCGAATGCACCCGCTCGGCGACGGCACCGACGCTGCGCGCCAACGCGTCCTGGTCGATCCGGAAGTTCGACCGCACCGCCGCGCCCGCGGTGTCGGCGGTGAGCACGATCAGCGGGGTTTCGGTGCTGGCTGTCGGTGCTGGTCGGCGTTGCCGCACCAGCTGAACCGATCAGGACGAACCTTTCTACTGGACATTTGACCAGTTTTACCTTCAACCAGGCGCAGAAGGTGCTACAAATTGCTCCGGCGCAGCGCGGGGGTTGTGCCGATCTGTTCCACCAGTTCATCTGCTCCACCAGCTCTGCCAGCGCCGGACAAGCGCCGACCAGGTGTATGCGTGAAACAAAGTTTTGACTGGTCCAAGTGTCTGAGTGCCGACGCACCACCCCTTGTAACGACCCCTGCCCCGGGGCCAGAAGAAACGAGAACACCCGCATGAACAAGCAGACCAAGGGCGCAATCGCCGCCGGCGCAGCGGCGCTGCTCCTCGCCGGTGGTGCCGGCTCGTTCGCGCTGTGGAGCGACACCGAATCGCTCGCCGGCGGCGCGATCCAGTCCGGAAAGCTCACCCTGACCACGTCTGGAACCCCGACGTGGACCAAGGGCGGCCAGAGCATCGACATCTCCACATACAAGGTTGTCCCGGGCGACGTCATCAGCTACAACGCCACAGCGACCATCGGCGCCTCGGGCGACAACCTCGCGGCACACCTCAAGGCAACAGTCCCCGGCCTGACTGGCAACGAACTTGCCGCCAAGCTGAGCGCCGTGACGACCGCATCGGTTGGCGGCACCACGCTGCCCACAGACGAGGATGGCGTCGCCATCACCAGTGCAAACGACAACCAGACCGTCAACGTTCAGGTCCAGTTCACGTTCGACGCGGCAACCGCGAACCAGGTTGCACAGAACCAGAGCGTGACCTTCGGCAACGTCGTTCTGGACCTCACGCAGGATTCCTGACAGTTGTCCAAAAACCACCGTTGGTGGGCACTCGCAGCGGTGCCGGCCCTGGGTCTGATCTTCTTCTCCACCCAGCAGACCGGCGCCCTGTGGAGTGACTCCAAGAGCCTCGCCGGGGGAACCATCACCTCCGGAACCCTCGACATCGGTGTCGGTGCCGGCGGCACGACGCAGAGCAACTTCGCGTTCTCGGCCCTGGGCAAGACCAACCTGATACCCGGAGGCTTCGCGCAGGCTCCGCTGACGGTGCGCAACTCCGGCAACGTGCCAATGAAGTACCGACTGCAGAACGTCGCGCAATCCGATGCTGCTGTGCCCCTGACGCTCACGGTATCGACCGTCGGCTCAGAGGCGGCATGCCCCGCAGACGCCAACCCGACTGGGGCAACGCAGCTTTACAGCGGGGCGATGGTCGGTGCGCAGACTCCCACGTCGCCGCAATGGCGCACTCTCGGCTCAGGTGCGTCCGAGGTGCTGTGTCTTCGCGGCACAGTCGGCGCTGCAGCAATTCAAGGCGCCAGCACCACGGCAACATTCACCTTCGCTTCGGAGTCCTGATGAGTAACGCGGTCGGGAGGGACGAGCCCACCACCATTTGGTGGTGGGTGAAGTCCGTCGTCTCTTGGCTGCTGCTCATCGCGATGGTCGGCATCCTGGCGCTGACGATCGTGATTCCACGAATCGTCGGCGCCACCCCATATACGGTGCTGACCGGTTCGATGAAGCCCACGTATCCTCCGGGAACGCTCATCGTTGTGCGACCGCAGGACCCGCAGACACTCGCGGTCGGCGACCCCATCACCTTTCAGTGGGAGTCCGGCAAGCCGGATGTTGTGACCCACCGGATCACCCAGGTGCGGCGCACGTCTCAGGGCGAACTGACGTTTGTGACGCACGGCGACAACAACCCGTCACCCGACGAGAGACCGGTTGTACCCGAGCAGGTTCGGGGCAAGGTCTGGTACTCCGTGCCCTATGTGGGGTATGTCAACAACTACATCACCGGCAAGCAGCGCTCGGACCTCCTCGTGGTGGTCGTCGGCGGTCTGCTGATCTACGCGGTGTCGATGTTCGTCAGCTCAGGCCTGGACAAGGCCCGCAAGCGCCGACCCGAGTCGGCCTCCGACGACGACTCCACCGTCACTGCCGTAATCCCCGTTGTCGACGCCGACGCGCCGGCCACGACGAAGTAAGAAGGACCGCGATGCCTCGCCCCGAGCACTCCTCATCGACTCCCACCTCCGGTACCCGCGTGCGCAAGGCGTTAGGTGGCGGCCGAGTGCGCGCCGCACTCTCCCTCGGAATCGTGCTCGGTCTGGGTGCGGTCGGCACTATGGCCGCGTGGAGTGACACCGCAACCGCGACGTCGGGTGTTTTCAGCGTTGCCTCGATCGACCTGCAGCTCAACAACAATCAGGGCAATCCCGCGTACGCGTTCACAACGCTGAACAAGACCGACATGATGCCGGGCGACAGTGTCCAGGCCGCCCTGCCGATCCAGAACAAGGGCACTGCCCCGTTCAGCTATACGATGTCGGCCTCTGCAACCGGCGACGCCACCCTGGCCGGATTCCTCAAGGTCACTGTCCTCGACGCCGCGTGCGCAAACCAGATCATCGCCCCCACGGCCCTGTCCACCAGCGCAGCCAAGCCGATCATCACCGTCGGCCGCAACCTCGCCCCGTCGACCGGTTCGGAGACACTGTGTTTCCGCGTCGCACTCGACCCCACCGTGACAGTCGCCTCGCAGAACAAGACGGTCAACGTCTCATTCGCCTTTGCGGCGACCACGGCGTGAGGTAGCAATGTCTGACAATGAGAAGGCTTCGCGCCGGCCAAGATCAATCAGCTGGCTCTGCCGAGAAACCGCGCTCACCATCGGTGCCGTCGCTGGCGTGATCTGCATAGTGGCGACCGTCGCCGCAATGGTGTTCGGCGTCAAGCCGCTGATCTTCCGGTCCGGTTCGATGTCGCCCGAGATCACAACCGGTTCACTCGCGTTGTCTCGCAACGTCCCAGCCACCGATCTGAAGGTTGGTGACGTTGTCAGCGTCGAGAATACGCAGGGCACCCGCATCACGCACCGCGTGCACGCGCTCGATCCACAGGCCGGTGGCACCGTGCTCGTCACACTCAAGGGCGATGCCAACCAGGACCCCGACATCGAACCCTACGCAATCACCGAAGCCGATCGCGTCTTCACGAGCGTCGGCGGACTCGGCTACGTGGTGGCGTGGCTGTCGAGCCCCGCTGCACTCCTCCTCGGCGGCGCTTTCGTCGGCGCTCTACTGATGATCGTGGTACGCCCAGCCAAGAAGAATGACGACGACAGCGACGACGACCAGGCGACCGGCCCGGGTTCGTCTATCGAGGACGCTGCCACCACCGAATTCGTGCCAGTCATCGAGTCGAAGGTCGAACCCATGTCTCCCAC